>NZ_CP150886.1:4539622-4842264 GCF_038050375.1 Okeanomitos corallinicola TIOX110
TTATTGATTATTGATGAAGGATTTGGTACACAGGATAACGAAGGATGCGATCGCCTAATTGCTTCTATTAATGCGATTGCGGCTGACTTTGCTTGTATCCTCACTGTTACCCATATTCCCCATTTAAAAGAAGCATTTCAAGCACGAATAGAAGTAAATAAAACTCAGCAAGGTTCAAATTTATCGTTATCTATCTAAATAGGGTTTGCTGAATCAAGCTCCATACTTCGTGTTCATTCTTCCACTTTTTTAGTATTACCTGCTTTGACCCAACCTTCTTGTTCTGTATCTTCAACGCGGATTTTTTGCCAATTTTTATCTTGACTTTCTTCTAAAATAATGACTGTTTTATTAGCAGCAACTCCACCAATACTACTAGCATCTAATCCGGGTTTATCTCGGATACTCAAACCTTGAGGCCAGGTGATAGTAGCTTTGTAAGCGCCTGGTGGTAATGTTTTTGGTTTTTCTGTGGGTGTAGCTTTGGGAGTTGGTTTAGGTTTAGATGTGGATGTACTTTTAGCTGGTGTCGCTTTTGGTTGTTCAGATTTGGGTTTGGGTGGGGGATTATCATTAGCAAACAATGGTTTTTCAGGTGGTACAGCGGTACGATTGACAAAATAGAGTGCTACTGTTAATCCGCTGCCTAATAAGACGGCGATCGCCAGAACAAAACCAAGTATAAGTTTAAGTAAACCAGAAATTATTTTCATATCTTTTAGTCATTAGTTATTAGTCATTAGTCATTAGTAGAACAAGGGAACAGGGAACAGGGAAATTAAAAATTTTTAACTCCTAACTCCTGTACGGGCGAACGGCCGTTCGCCCCTCCTGACTCCTGAATATTATTACATCTGGCGCTGGATACGATCACTTAAAGAACTGTGTTTAGAAGCCAAACGCGCTCTCCCCGCAGCTGCCCATTCTTGTAGTTTTTGGATCTGTTCTACCGCTGTTCGTGCTAAAGGGATGATTTGACTAGCCGCTTCTAAAATATCATCGGTGGAAAAATCACGATTTTGACTAAAACCAATGTGCATGGCTTCTATTAACGTCTGTTCAATCTCTGCACCGGAAAAATCAGGAGTTTCGTAGGCTAATCTATCCATGTCATAACTTTTCAGATTATGGGGACGCAAGCGGGATAAATGGACTGTAAAAATGGCTTTTCTTTCTTCTTGACTGGGTAAACCGACAAAGAAAATTTCATCAAATCGCCCTTTTCGCAACATTTCTGGGGGTAAGGCTTGAATGTCGTTAGCGGTGGCTACCACAAACACGGGGGAGGTTTTTTCAGCTAACCAAGTAATAAATGTACCAAAAACTCGGCTAGTTGTTCCTGCGTCACCTTTACTACCTAACCCAGAAAAGGCTTTGTCAATTTCATCAATCCACAAAACGCATGGTGCAAGGGCTTCAGCGACTTGGATCATTTGCCGGGTGCGGGATTCTGATTCACCGACTAAACCACCAAATAAACGGCCAACATCTAAGCGCAGTAAGGGTAAATGCCAATGATGGGCGATCGCCTTAGCCGTTAAAGACTTACCAGTTCCCTGAATCCCCACCAACATTAAACCACGGGGGTGCGGTAATCCATACTGTCGCGCTCGTTCGGTAAATGAACCACCCCGACGAATTAACCAATCTTTGAGGTTATCTAATCCCCCAATATCAGATATTTGCTCAGTGGCGGGGTAAAAGTCCAGGATTTGGGTTTGGCGGATGGTTTGACGTTTTTCCTCCAAAACTAAATCCACATCCTCTGGTTGTAATTCTCCGTGGGATGCTAAAGCCCTAGCTAAAACCCGGCGTATCCGTTCCATTGACAAACCTTGACAGGAACGCACCAAGTCATCGAGGAATTTTCCAGAAGGGGAGTTACCAGTGGCTTGTAATAACCGTTCTATCTCAGTTTTGATTTCCGGTGCTGCGGGTAAGGGAAATTCCACCACTGTTAATATTTCGGTTAAGTCGTCGGGAATCGCAATGCGTGGGGATAGTAGAACAATATTTTTCGGTTGAGATTTCAGCAATCGGGCTAAATTACGCAGTTTGCGAGAAATGGCTACATCTTCTAAAAAACGGTGGTAATCTCTGAGAATTAACACTGCTGGGGCAGAAGGTGTTAATTTTTCAATGAATTCTAAAGCTTGTAGGGGGTTGCGTTTACCAAAGCCGACATCGTTGGGGTTGCCTTGATATCCGTCCACAAAATCCCAGGTATAAACGGGGCGGTTGCCTTGGTTGGTGGCTTCTTCGCGGATGGCAGCTTCTACCCGTTCTTCTTCGTAGGTGGGGATGTATATGAGGGGGTAGCGGGCGCGGAGGAGGAGTTTAAATTCTTCGCGGAAGTTCATGGTTTAGGTTTTTCGTGGTTTTTGTTATTTTCCTATTTTTAAGGTAATGAACTACAGAGGAGGGAAAGGAACGAAGGAAGAGGGGAAGGTTTATCTCACGCAAAGGCGCAATCGCGGAACGCGATCTCGAAGAGTAGACGCAAAGTAAGAAGATAGGTAATCTTAAACAGGGAAGGGGGTGATATCGCCATTCTCGTTTAGCACTCCGCCTGGGAATGAATTCCCAGTCTCATAGCGGAAGTCGGTTTTAACCGACTCAATAATTTTTACATCCCCGCTTGGTTTAATACTTCTATAAATTCAGCGATTAAATCTAAATATTCAACCCATTCTGCTAAATAATCATAATCTAAATTTTCTCCTTGTAACTTCACTATCCCCAAAACATCACGCCATTGTTTTTCTGATTTACTACCCTTTCCCCATCGTAGTTTCTGCAAAATTATATCTTCTGCTGAAGCTATCCAAAAATCAGGTATTCCCTCCACATCTACTAACACTCTCCTCTGCATTTGTGAAATAGAGAAAGGAGAATTATCTGTTATGTAAATATCTGCATTAGCAATAGTTTCTGTATGGGTAATATTCAACATATTACCATATCCACTTTGCAAATCTTCTACTGCACCTGCTGGACAATAATATCCAGATGATTCTAAAGTCTTTACTAATAAATCTATTTTATTTTGGTTAATTTCTATCACCAAATCCAAATCACGAGTAGAACGTGGTTCTCCGTGAATAGAACTTGCAACTCCACCACTTACATAGTAAGAAATATTAATTGATTCAAATGTTTGATGTAGTTCACCTGCTAAAGAAATTGAATCTTGAATCCACATATTTTCATTAATACTTGTTGGTTGAAAATCAGGAGTATATTTTTCTCCTAAGACAGCGCGATTAAATTTATTTCTAATTTCCTGGATAGTGAAATTTTTATGTCGTGATTTAATTCCTACAAGACATAGTTTTTTAACTCCTCTGTCATGGGAGATAAACATTTCTAAGCGTTGTTTTAATGTGAGGTTTCGTAATCTTTGAAATAAATAAATATCAGCTTGTATGTTTGTATCTTGGGTTTGGGGTTGATATTTAGAATGAACGGATAAATTGTTTTTTGCTAGGATAGTATCAGCCATATTACTAATATAATGGTGAATATCTGTTAAAAGTGAATAAAAAATAACTATTCTTCAATTAACCAACCACGTTTTATTCCATATTCAATTCCACCAGCCCAATCCATTGTTAAATGATTCCTAATTTTATAGAATAGATGTTGAACTACTGTTGAATTAATTGGACTTTTAAAATAATTTTCCTCATATCTAAACTCTCGGTCAGTATTTTTCTGCTGACGTAGTACATAAATCTGATCAATCTTATACTTCCTAAGATTGACATCACTTGTTAACTTTATCCATTCCATCATCACAATATACAAACTATTTGGATTTCTGGCTTTTAAATCTTCTGCGGCTCTTGATGAACTTTCCAACATAGTTTTATCAAGATAGGTTTTACATTCAATGACAATAACTGGAATATCAAAAATATGAGTTTCCGTATTACCTGTAACTGTAACTTCTGAGTAATTTTCAGGTTCTTCTTTAACAATTGTCAGTATTTCACTAGGATTTTCTTCTGGTTGCATAACTGCTTCAAATGATGCTTCAATAGTTGCACCAATTACAAAATCATGATCCTTCTTCTCAATACGAGCATACGGACGTTTTAACATTTCAGAATATTTTGGAGGCACAAAGAAAATATCTTTGAAAGTATGGGATTTTCCAATGAGAGCATTTTCTCCAAAATCCTTTGCTAAATCTCGGAATAAATAATAAAGAAATTCTTCCAAAACACTAGAGTGAAGATTTGAGCGAGAGTCAAACTTTTCAGCGTAATGTTTTTGATCTAAAAAATCCTTATATGATGATAAAAGTTCTACTCTTTGAACAATAATTTCATCATCATTCTCTGTAGGTATTGATGTTGGTCCTACTAATTCAACATTTGCTAAACGCCATTTATCATACTCAGTTCTAATTTCTTGGAGAAATTTTCTACTTTCAACATCTCTATATTTTTTGCGGTGATTTTCCTTTTGTTCGAGATTTGAACCATGAACTAAAGGGTTTCTATCAGTTTTGGACATAACTCTAATTTTTTTTGAAGATGAGTTGCAATGGCTTTAGCAAGAAGTGGTGGTACAGCATTACCTATCTGATTGTACTGGCAAAGAAACTTTTCATTTAATCTATTTTCTCTTTGTAATAACTTATGAGATACAACTGTTTTCTTTCCTAAAAAACGATAAGTATCAGGGAAAGATTGAACACGCGCACCTTCACGAGCAGTCAAATTACGGTGCTGAAAAGGATGGATAAAATTTGCATAAAAAGAAGCCGCTATAGTATGTGCTGGTTTATGGGGATTTAAACGTCTGTTATTTTGGTCATAGATTTTATCAGATAATTTACCATTTCCATTACGCCGTTTAGCACCATATTCTTTTGGAACATCTGAACTAGATTCACCCCAATTAATTTGCTTGAAACGTTCTACTAATCGTTTAGAATGTTCCATTGCAACATGATTATAAAGTATGTTACTACTATTTCTACACCATTTCTGATATTGATTTTGATGTTCTAATGTATAGGGTTGCTCTTCTTCACCTTCTCGTGCATTCAGTATAGGTAAATCTGATATTGCATCCCATAAATTAAGAGCAGGAGCTAGATTTATTTCTTCCAGAGATAATTGCAATATACTATCATTTAATAAATCTAACGAATGTGTTTTTTGGGGTATCCCTAATTTTTTACCTAATTTATTTCCAACAATAAATACACGCTCCCTCACTTGTGGGACACCATATTCAGCAGAATTTAGTAACCATACTTCTACAAAATATCCTATTTCCTCAAAAGTTTTCTTAATAATATCTATGACCTTTACACCCTCACTATTTTTTCGTGATAGTAAACCCTTAACATTCTCCATAACAAATCCTGTAGGTTCAAGGAAACTTATCCATTGAGCAAAGTTAATAAATAAAGTATTTCTAGGATCATTAGGATCTTTCTTGGCTGGTCCAGCAATACTGAAACCTTGACATGGAGGACCACCAATAATTATATCTGGCTTGTAAATACAGATTTCCTTAACAATACTTAAAGTAGTGAAATTACGAATATCATTTTGAATCACTGTCATTTTGGGATGATTATAAAGCAGAGTATCACAAGCCCAAGAATCTATTTCCACAGATAGAGGAACAGAAAATCCTGCCATCTCAAAGCCTAACCCAAAACCTCCAGCACCAGCAAATAAATCAATAGCAACAGGTTTATTTTTGATCATAGTAATTTACTGTGATGATTCATGTTGTTAAACTTATGTATAATGTATCATATTTATAAAATAAGAATATCACAATTATGGATACCAAAGAATTACTAATACAAGAAATAAATTCAATGTCAGAAACAGAACTTATCGAAATACTAAATCTTGTCCGAACAATTAAACAAAAACAGTCTAAACCTCCTCATCGTCCAGGAACAGGAAAATCTATTCTTCGTCATGCTGGAAGATGGGTAGGTGATGATCTTAAAGAATGTTTAGAAATAGTAGAATCTTTTCGTGGGTTGGCGGAATTTGATACAGAAGAATGGGTAAATCTTTCTTTACAGAACCTAAATCAATGTTATGCAGAAAATGAACCAGAATATACATTATCATCAATAAAAGAATATAATCCTGAAGCAAAATTTCCCCAGCAAGACACCAAAGATTATTAAATAATCTCAGCCAATAATTAATTCAACCCCAAGATGAATAAAAAATTTAATCACCTCGTCTGAAAAATATTCTGCACCATCTTCTTCTCCGAATTAGCCGCAGCATTATCTAATTCTGTCACCTCCCCATCACTCAAAGACCAACCCAAAGCCCCGATATTCTGCTGTGCTTGTTGCAAATTCTTCGCCCCAGGAATGGGAATTGCACCTTTACAAATACACCAATTAATAGCAACTTGAGACATAGTTTTATTTCTCTGCTGTGCTATTTCTTTTAAAGTTCCTAAAACTCCCTGAATTCCTGGTAATATCTGTTTAAATAAAAACCCTCTCACACCTTCGGGAAATTTACCATTTTTTTCAAACTTACCTGTTAATAAACCCAATGCTAAAGGACTATAAGCAATTAATTTAATCCCTAAATCATCACATACATCTTTTAAACCTAACTCTGTGACAGGATAGGTTGATAAAAGTGAATATTGTACCTGTAAAGTTTTAATGGGAATTCCTCTTTCCTGAAATCTTTTATGCACCCACAATAATCTTTTTGTACCGTAATTTGATAAACCTACACCTTTCACTAAACCCTGTGCATATAAATCTCCTAAACCATCTAATAAACCAACTTCTTGCCAAGGTGCATAATTAGCAGTTGACCAGTGCATTTGCACCAAATCCACATTTTTTCCTAATCTTTGAGCCGAAGCATTACAGGCAGAAATAATTGATTTTCTTGTCCATCGCCAAGGATAAGCGGCTAATTTTGTAGCTATACAAATATTGTTTTGATTGATGCCTTGATATTCTTTATTAAATTTTCCTAATAATGATTCACTGCGGCCATTTAATTTACCTGTTCCATAGGAATCTCCCGTATCAAAGAGGGTGACACCGTTATTTACACAGAGGTTAAATACCTGTTGTAATTGGTCATCCATGCTTTGATTGTATCCCCAGAGAAGTTGATTTCCCCAAGCCCATGTCCCGCATCCCATTGTCGGTAAAGATAGATTTTGATTAGTTTGCATATTTAACAAAATTTATGATTACAACCCTCAATCATAAGCCTTTCTGGAATGATTAGATACCCAAATTATGATATTAAATAATAATTTATTGTTAATCTCAAATAAGAAGTCGGGGATCTGGAGGTTGATTTGTTACATTAACAGTGGATGTTAATCTACTTACAATCAACAATGGTATCTACTCCTAATTTTCCCGATATCCAAAATCATTGGGCCCGTTTATTTATCCAAGCTTTAGCCCAACGTCGCATTTTAAATGGTTATCCTAATGGTACTTTCCGTCCTGATAATTCCGTCACCCGTGCGGAGTTTGCAGCTATTATCGGTGCTGTTCTAACTACACCTGTGCAGCGGGAATATGTTCCGTTTAAAGATGTTCCTGATAATCACTGGGCAAAAAATGCCATTAAAAAGGCTTATGAAACAGGTTTTATAGTTGGTTATCCTGATAAAACTTTTCGTCCCAACGACAGAATTTCTAGGGGTGATGTCTTGGTAGCGATGATTAATGGTTTGGGCATTGCTAACCAAGTTAAACCTGATTTAGCGGGTAATTTATCGCAAGTTTATCAAGATAGGGCAGCTATTCCTAATTATGCTGTTAATCAAGTTGCGATCGCCACTCGTCTTGGTTGGGTAGCTAGTTATCCCAATACTAAATTATTTAACCCAAAAATAGCTGCTACCCGTGCAGATGTGGCAGTGATGGTATACCAGGCTTTAGTATATCAAAATAAAGCTGAAAAAATCCCTTCTAATTATTTGGTTGTACCTCCTGATGTTGTGAGTGTAAATCCCAATACACCCACAGCAAATACTGTCAAAGTTAGTCATAAACGTGAATTTAGAGGTGCTTGGATTACCACAGTTTGGAATAGTGATTGGCCTTCCAAATCAGGGTTAAGTGTTGAACAACAAAAAAACGAACTGTTAGCAATTATTAAACAATTACAGTTTTTAAATTTCAACGCTTTAATACTACAAGTAAGACCAGAAGGTGACGCTTTATATGCTTCTGAATTAGAACCTTGGAGTGCTTGGATTACGGGAACTCAAGGTCAAGCACCATCACCATTTTATGATCCTTTAGAATTTGCTATTTCCGAATGTCATAAACGTAATATTGAAGTTCATGCTTGGTTCAATCCTTACCGCGCCAAAACTACTACCAAAAGTGGTTTTAATGTCCGTCCCCATCTAGCAATTACTAATCCCGAAGTTGTTTATCAATGGGGTAATCAATTATGGATGGATCCCGGAGCAAAAATAGTTCAAGACCAAGCTTACAATGTCATCATTGATGTTGTCAAAAGGTATGACATAGATGGTATTCATCTAGATGATTATTTTTACCCCTATCCCATATCTGGTAAAGATTTTCCTGACAATAAAACATATGCAGCTTATAAAGCAAATGGTGGTAAATTAAACTTAGAAGATTGGCGTAGAGAAAACGTTGATCAAATGGTATTGCGCTTATCTGAAGGAATTAGAAAGACCAAATCTTATGTAAAATTTGGCATTAGTCCCTTTGGTATTTATCGCCCTGGACAACCGCCTGGAATTGTTGGTTTAGATGCCTATAATGTTCTGTATGCAGATGCCAAAAAATGGTTACAACAAGGTTGGATAGATTATCTAGCACCCCAACTTTATTGGCGCACAGATCAAACCCAACAAGGTTATGAAACCTTATTGAAATGGTGGACTCAAATCAACACTAAGCAGAGACATATTTACGCTGGAAATAATATTTCTAGACTAGATGGAAAAGCTTGGAAAAATACAGAAATTGGTAAACAAATTATCATTTCCCGTAATTTAGCTACTAACTTTTCTTTGGGTAATATCTTTTTTAGTATGTCTTCTATTAAAGATAATCGTCAAGGAATTGCTGACCAATTTAAACAAAGCTATTATCCCCTTCCTGCCATCATTCCTACTATGTCCTGGCAAAGTCAAACACCTCCACCTCCCCCCAAAGAAATTAAATACGAAAATGGTAAATTAAACTGGCAACCAGGAGATAATCAACCTGTGCGTTCTTGGACACTTTACCGTCAAAATGAAAATAATTGGACAATTCAAAGAATTTTATCTGCTGGTACTACATTTGCAACTGTTCCTACAGGAAATTATGCAGTGTCTGCTGTGGATAGATTAGGTAATGAGAGTGAGGGTATCACAATTACTGTTACCTGAGATTGATGGATTTTCTCCTAATAGCTAAATTATTTTATAGATTATGAAGTAAATAGAGCTTGCTGAATAAACCTTAAAATTTTTAGCTATTAACTTCAATATTCATTATTTTCTCAAATTATTGCCACATCTCATCTTCTACCGCCTTGTCACCCGTTAAGGTTTTTTCGTGTTCTTCGCTTCTTCGTGGTTCATTCCCTTTTCTCCTCACTCATATAACAATTATACCCAACTAACCCTACTTAAACCCAAACCAACAACTCCCGAACTGAAATTGTTAAAATCTAATTCAGAAAGTGCCACACCTCCTATGAGGATGGTACAAAAGACAAACTTGTAAAATAAAACACGCGGATATTAAAAAATGGTTACAGCATCTGCTAAATTCGACTTTGAAGACGAAAAATTTAACGCTCCACCATCCCAAACCCTCCCTTGGGCTTTAATGATCAACCCCCGTTATGGTGCGGATGGTTTACAAAGTTATGGTTTAGCAATTAAAAGCGATAATGCCCAAGCTGTGGGTTTTCAACCTGATGATAATTGGCAAGAAATAGAACATGAATTTAGTACGGGAGAAGTAGGTACTATTTTTATTACCACTACTCCCAGATTAGTAATTATTCGTCGTGGTCCTCTATCAGTTCAAGACAGAGAAACAAAAATTAGATTAGGTACTTTTAAAGATTATAAAGAGGATTTTTTAGCTAATAAACTTAAATTTAAAGTTTACACTCGTCATCTAATTTTTTTAGTCGGTGAAGATAAAAAGTTTTTACATCATTTGCCTCTACAATTAACCCTCAGTGGTGCAGCCGGCGCAAGTTTTGGTAAGAGTTACACTGAATATCAACAAGGTAGACTGACTGGTGGTTTTGCAGGAGAATTAGAAAAAGCCTATGCTGAGTTTCAGAAAAAACCATTAACCCCCAAGGGTCCTTTATTTCATGCACATGGGATTTTTTGCCCCATCATTGAATATGAAGAAAGAGGTATTGAACCAAATGTGATTCCTGTGGCTTCTACTGTAGATTATCAACATCCTACAGCTTCCACTTTAACAAAATATATGATTGCTTCAGATTCTCCAGAATCGGAAATAATTTGTAAGACTTTTGAAGATTACAAAGAATTTGGTAAGGAAGTTATTAAGCCTGAACCTTCTAAAGCAGAAATAGCTGGTGTTGCCAGTTCTTATATTTATGCTGATGATGATGAATTTGGATATCCTCCATATTAAGAGGGTGTAGGGTGTAGGGGAGACAGGGGAAAAATATTAACGTCACCTGTCACCTGTCACCTGTCACCTAATTCCTATTTTTTCAACAATAAATAATACAGTGATCCGTTGCCGCCTGTAATTCCAGCCCGATCTCCTGCTAGTTTTCCAGTACCCATGAAGTAATCTACTCTACCTGGACTCTTAATTGCACTACCTGTATCTTGATCTAAAACAAACCGATCAACTCGGCGATTTTGTAATCTGCCTCTACCCGCAGGAAAAGGAAATGAGTTGTTAATCAGTGCTAATGCACCAGGAGGCATAAGCGATTTATCTGTCGCAATGGAACGTTCTGCTGTTACAGGTACATTAATACTGCCTGTTGCTGCTGTACCGTTGGTTTCTTTAAAGAAAACAAATCTTTCCCAACGTGGTAAGTAATTATTTAATTCTTTGGGATTTTGACGGAAATAACTAATTAACTTAGGCATGGTTAAACCGCTCAATGGCAATTTTCCATCTTTTGCTAGTTCTCCACCAATGCTAGTCCAAGGATAATCTGTACCACCAGCAAAACCGACAGAGGTTCTCTTTCCATTGGTTAGCTTAATTTGGGCAGAACCTTGAATATGAATCATGTAGGGATCAAAGCGATTGCGAAACCAAAGCATTTCTAAACCACTGAGTTTACTCTTTTTACCCAGTAAACCATCCTTACCTTCCAACTCCACCCGTTTAGGATGGGGTTTAGCCCATTCTTTAAAATCTGGTGGTACGTTATACAACGGATATTTATACACAGAGGTTCGCACACGGCTGGCTGTGTATTCCGGCTCATAATAGGCAGTAAATTTTACAGTACCCTTGCCATCATTACCTATGGACTGGTAAAAAACAAATTCCCGATGTACGGCTGCTTGTAGTTCTTTAGCTGACTTGGAACTTGCCAATATTTGCCGGAAGCGCAATAAACTACGACGTACCCGATCTAAAGTAATCTCTGGGATGGGGTAGTTAGCGTAAACTTCCGCAGCTTTCTTACTATCCAAATAACGCAAACTGTTATCAATGGAAGTTAACAAAGCCTGGCGATCGCCACTTCTTCCCCACAGTTGCTCATCCCACCCGATACATCTTTGTCTATTACAAGCAGCTTCAGGACTAATTAGTTGAAGCGCTGGTACTACTTCAGGAGTAACTGGTTCTGCTCCTGGTACTGGTATAGGTACTGGTTGGGGAATGGTAACTTGAGCTACAACTGAGCTAACAGGATTTACAAACGCAATTCCCAGACTCAAGGACAATAAAGCAAGGGTTTTTTTCATCATCTCTCAATACTAGAACTAAAAATAGGCTCTACTCGAATCCCCAAAATTTTAGACGGACGTACCACTAAATATTCACCTTGAATATTCTTAATCGGTACGTTAATAAACTCGTTAGAATCGTGCTTTGGTGTCAACACACTGGTGTACCATTTCTGAAACTCTGGAAAAGTAGAAAAACGCACTTCTTCCCGATGTCCACTATCTAGCAATAGGTGAACAGCATATTCATTTGGTGTTCTGGGCATAAATTTACATTATTTTCTATACATCCAACCCATTGTTAACTAAATTACTCCCCAATGCAAAGGGGAATTACAGGGAATCAGTTGAAGTTACACCAAAGCAGAGAAGGAGTTCACAACTTTTTCTTCCCCATCATGACCTGGCTTCTCCGCCAACAGTTCCCAATACTTGCTAGATAAAAAATCAAAAAAATAATTTAAATCTTGCTAATTGGTTTTCCAACGTTAATGTGAGGGTTTTATTCAGTTCATCCCCGTCGCTAAATTGTAAAATTTGTTGCATAGGTAAATCAAAGGGAAATTCTCCTTCTAATTCTGGACGCTGTTGATACATGAGTAAAATTTGTTCAGATCGTTTACTCTCCAGCGCGTAACCAATTTCTACACAAACGTTAGGACTGGGAATTAGTTGACTAGCTTCTTTTCCCTCTACCGCAGTGATAGGTGTGGTATCAGCAATAAATAATAAACTTCTTTTAATTTTCCGCATCATAGTACGGTTGAGCCGTAAAGGTGCATGACTCGGACGTGATGATTCTACTAATGTTAAAGGTAGACGGGATTTACTATTTAAAATTTCTAAGCTTGCTCGTAGTTGTTCCCTAATTAAATCACTAGCTGCTGCATATTCGGTTTGATAAGAGAAAAAAATTGTAGGTTCAAGTTGTGCTAACAATGTCTGTTTAGTCAAATAAATTTCATGACTAATTAAGTCAATGTTGGCTACACAATAACCACCACTACCCTCAATATAAAATTCTATATTTTCACCTTCTAGATAGCGTTTAAACCAAGTGGATGCTTTGACTTCATCGCTATCTTCTAAAAAATCCGCACGCAATCCCGATTTTAGGAGGCTTTTTTTACTCAGACGAATGTCTGGAGGACGGTTTTCCAATTCTGAAATTGGTTCATAATCTTGTAGATACCACGCCCTGAGCGCAATTATTGACATAAAAGGCTATTTAAACTGTTTTTCTATTCAATTGTAGTACAAATTTACGTATTGGTGACTGGTGACTGGTGATTGGTGACTGGTGATTGGTGATTGGGTAAAAATTTTACCAATGACTAATGACTAATGACTAATGACTTATTAATAAACACAACAACACCCAACATCTACTAACTGTTTTCTCCCTCCCCTTGTTTATACTAGCCAGGGATGTACTACGCTTCATCAACTTGATAAACAAGTAATGAAAACCAGTTACATTGCCCCCTGATTCTCAATAATTTGAGGGAATATCAGCTTTCGCGTTGGGCGTTGTTGCGTTTTGACGAGACAGATAGGAATTTAACAGCGTTTTTACCTCTTACTACTTATCTTCACGACTCTAGCTGTTTGATCTGCCAGGGAAGCTTTCTTCTGTAGCTTCAATTATTAGAATAACACCCATAAAATTGTTTGGTTATTTTTGCAATTAAACTTTACTTTCTATTAGTAAATAAGTAAAGAAAGGTTGAGTTATTGTGTTGGTTAATCAGGTCAATTATTTATGAGCAAATGATTTCATGTTACTTGATATTTCATAAATATTTAATAGTAATTACTCATTTTTAGTTTAAGTTTTGTAAAAATAATCCTAATAACATGATACAGCAGATTGCAGATAAATGAGGTACAGAATCAAAATTGAAACTTAGACACCAAGCTAGTTTCACTCCTGACTCCTGACTCCTGAATTCTGCTGTATTAAACTTTCATGAGTCATTGCTTAATAGTTTTCCCCTTTTGCTAATTTCGCAGGAATTTCAATCCAGAATTCTGTACCTTTACCTGGTTCTGAGATACATTCCATCAGTCCACCATGTTTTTCGACAATAATTTGATAACTAATTGCTAAACCCAATCCTGTACCCTTACCTACAGGTTTAGTGGTAAAAAATGGGTCAAAGATTCGTTTTTTGACATCTTTACTCATACCAGGTCCATTATCGGCGATACTAATCAATAAATAAGGATGTGTTGGAGATACCCTAGTAGAAATACGAATAGTGGGTAAAGGTTTAGTATGAATTATATGAGGATTTTGTTCTATCTCATCAGTGAGGACATCAATGGCATTACTGATCACATTCATGAATACTTGATTCATTTGTCCGGCGTAACATTCTACTTTTGGTAAATCACCGTAATCTTTAATTATCTTAATGCCAGGAAATTGACTATGTGGTCTAAGTCGGTGCTGTAAGATTAATAAGGTGTTATCAATACCTTCGTGTAAATCAACTCGCTTGTTTTCAGCTTCATCCAGGCGGGAAAAGTTGCGTAATGATAATACTATGGAACGGATGCGATCTGAACCTAATCGCATTGATGACATGATTTTTGGTAAGTCTTGTACTAAGAAATTCAGGTCAATGGCTTCAATTATGGATGTAATTTCAGTGCTGGGGTTGGGATAATGGCATTGATAAAGTTGGAGCAGTTTAAGTAAATCTTCTGTATAGTTGCTGGCATGACAAAGGTTGCCATAGATAAAATTAACAGGATTGTTGATTTCATGGGCTATACCTGCAACTAATTGCCCCAAACCAGACATTTTTTCAGTTTGAATTAATTGAGCTTGGGTTTCTTGCAGTTGATGTAAGGTATGTTCTAATTGGGCAGCTTTGGTTGTGGCTTTGGCTTCTGCTACACAGCTTTGTTCATAGAGTTGTGCTTGTTGAATGGCGATCGCTGCTTGATCTGCTAACTGTTGTAATAAATCAATTTCTGCGTCTTGCCAAGTTCTGGGAAATTGACATTGGTGAGCAACTAATAAACCCCACAATTGCTTTTCCATTTTGATGGGTACAATTAAGTTAGCTTGCACCTGCATACTTTCTAGTAATTCTCTATGGCAATCACTAAGTTGATCTGTAGCAACATTATGAATTGCTCTAACTCTACCTTCTAAATAGAGTTGTACATATTCTTGGGGAAAACATTCTGATGATAATTGTAACCCTAAAATTGATTGCCAATTACCACTAACTTCTTCAACAATTACTTCACCGTTAGATTCACTAAATAATTGATAAATTAAAACTCGATCAGAGTTTAGTAAGGGGCGGACTTCTTTGACTATCGTTTGTAATATGGTGTTTAAATCTAAAGTTATGCGAATTTGATCTGTAACTTGTTTGATGGCTTTTGTTAGTAGTAATGTTTTTTCTAGTTCTGCTGTTTGTTCCTTGACTCTAATTTCTAAGTTAGCATTTAACAGATGTAATTCTTGGGTGGTTAACTGCTGTTGAATTGCCATAGAGAAGTTATGACACAAAGCCTGTGCTAATGATATATCTTCAGGATTCCAAGCTGGTGCTTGTCCTTTTTTTTCTTCTCTCCAAGCTGTAAATGAAAGACGTGGTAAGTCTTGACGGATATTAGCATCGCTTCTTCCTGCCCAGAGGATTTCACTATCAAATTCTGGACGAAAAATTGTTAATGCACCAATCAGATTTTCTCGATAGTGTAGAGGAATAATCATTATTCCTCGAATTTGAGTTTGTTTAAATACTCGGTGCAAAAATCTTAAATTAGATTGTTGATACAAATCAGAAATTACACCAATTTCCCCGGCTTTGTAAGCTGTTAAGTAGCTTTGCCAAACTGGATTTTGTTCAATTAGTATTTGATCTGATTCTTCAGATAAATTCGGTTGTTTACCATAGATGTATAATTCTTGAGTTTGTTGAATATAAAGTCTGCCACCTATACCATTGAAAGATGCAGTGGTTATTTCTAGTGCTTTCTGTAGTTGAATTGTTGGTAATTGATGTAGGAGAGTTGTGATTTTGTTAACAATTGCTTCTCTTTGTTGTTTAGCTCTGGCTTCGCTGAGAAGATGACTTTGAGAAATGGCGATCGCTACTTGATCCGCTATTTGTTGAATTACTTTTAATTCCCGCTTTAAAACAGTACGCGGCTTACTGTGGTGGGAAACTAATAAACCCCACAGTTTTGGTTGTTTTGATTCTCCGGTAGGATCATATTCTAAAATCGGTACTACGAGGGAAGACAGTACACCCATGGCTTCCAAGTATTGAATATGACATGGATCTACTTGTCGGTAGTGAATGTTTTGTGTGCGTAAGGATTTACCATTCCTGGCTGACTTTAGTGGGGATAAGCCAATAATACCTGCGGATACATCCACGATGGAACGTTGACGTGTCAATAAAAACATTTCTCTGGCAGACTCGGGAATGTCCGCAGCTGGGAAGTGTAACCCTAATAATGAGGGTAGTTGCTGTTGATGAATTGATTCTGCTATGACTTCACCACTACCATCAGCGGCAAATCTATATATCTTTACTCTATCTGTTCTTAAAAAGGAACGAACTTCTGTAACAGTGCTTGTTAATATTTCTTGCAGATCCAGCGATCGCCTGATCTGCTTGATCATTCGATGTAGTAAGTTTTCCTGATCTATACTTTGCTGCCAATTTTCTGCTTTATCGGTAAAAGTCATTATTAATCTTCACCTTGTCAAAAAAAAATTAATTATTTAAACTCTTCGTATTATGTAGAGTTATAACTTAATCCTTTATAGATTTATGATCTTTTGTTTACTAAACTTCATCTTCTTTAGATAATAACATAAATTTTATATGTAGTTTTTTGAAATATTTTCCAGTAATAATACTTATTGGTATTAGATTGGTGTTAGCCTGTTATTAATAAATCTCAGTCAATTTTTGAGCCAAAAATTATTTAGCTAAAGCTATAAAAACCTTTGTGGACTTATACTTACACCGCCTATTTTTAGTAAGTCAGTAACTATTACTATCTCCATCAACAAAAATTAAATTCAAACTTGATTCCTGTTTTTTAAGTTTATTATTTTAAATAATTTTTATTAATTGCTGTTAACATTTGTAATTATAGGAAATATATTTTCATATATTTTTGGTCTTGTTTTTAGGATTTTTACATAAGCAAAGTCTGTTTTTATACAAACAAAGCCTGCCGTGCAGGCTAAAACTATGACATTCTAAAAGTTGTATATACTGTGAGCTATGTATTACTTTTTACTGAAATATAAAGAGACTGACGAATTTCCTCACGCACACTCATGAGGATTTTACCGAGATGATTTTCACCAGTATGATCAGCACCACAACCCCAAAAATAGTCAGTAGGTGAGTTTTCTATTAAAATCTCATCAGCGGTGACTAATAATACTTCTCGAATTTGAGCATGGGTCAGGAACTTTTTGAGTACAGCAACTCGCATGATGTCAGTTTTCACTATTTCCCAATCTGTCCGCAACGCCCTCGCGGTAGAGCGCCCCAAGGCTGCTGCCTTTTCAGGGGTACTAGCAGCATGGATTAAAGGTATAATTTCTTCATCCTTGCTACCAACAAATTTTTGAGCTTGATAATAATGTTCAACAGTTGGCCAGCAAACACCCTCCATTTCTATAGGATGGGGAGAAAAGTTAGAAAAACAGCCATAGGGCTGCCCAGCTTTGTAAAAGTAAATAGTCATTTGAAAATTGCTCTTCTATATATCTTTTATACAACAGCTATAGTCACCGGGTTTGATTTTTGAGTGACTTGTAGGCATAATGTCAATGGCTACATAATCATGAAAAAGCCGCTGTTGATTAGCGGTTAGAAGCCTGTAACCTAATACCAGATGATTGGTTATTTATGCACATAAAGTAATTATAAATTAATAATTCTTATGAATACAGAAGCTTTTGAAAAAACTAATTGGAGTTGGCAGTTTTATTTATTTCAGCGGCAAGTTGGGGAATGGCTAGATTACCAGTTTTCCAAGTTTCAGCAAAATTTACCAGAATTACCTCCTGGATGGTCAATAAGTCCTTGGATGTGGGAGTTACTCAAAATTTTATTTTGGGTGATATTAAGTTTATTTGTAATTTGGGTAATTTGGCATTTATGGCAAGAATTTAATTCTTATATTTATGCTTGGTTAGCAAGATTTAATAATTCTCAAGAGTCTGCGGACAAAGTAAATTACCGTGAGTTATCTATTAGTTTTTTAATCAGTAAATCTGAGGAATTTTATCAACAGAAAAATTACCGTGAGGCCTGCCGTTATCTATATTTAGCCACGTTACAGCAAATGCATGAAAAAGCGATCGCACTTCAACAACCAAGCCGCACAGATGGAGAATATCTAACATTATTAACATCTAATATAACTGCTGTCCAACCCTATGAAACCTTAATTACTACCCATGAGCAATTGTGTTTTAGTGAACAGCAAATACGAGCAGAAAATTATCAGCAATGTCAGCAAGCTTATCAAGAATTATTTAATTCTTAATTTAGTTATTGGTCATTGGTAAAAATATTATGCAACCTGTCACCCATTCTCTAAAAATATGAAACGTCGTCAACGTATAATTTGGTTAAGTGCGATCGCCCTAGCAGTAATTATTATCCTCAGTACAATAGTTGCCCCCAGCACTAAAATCAATGCTGGTTCTAGTTATAATCGCGCACCTGATGGTTATGGTGCTTGGTATGCTTTTATGCAAGCTCAAGGTGCAAATATCCAACGGTGGCAAAAACCTTTTGGTGAAATTGAGATAGAAACAAAACCAGTAACTTTATTACAAGTTTATGGTGATCTAGTAACAGCAAACTTATATTCAGAAGAAATTGAATGGGTAGAAAAAGGTAATACATTAGTAGTTTTAGGTGTTAAACAACCAACCACAGCAGCAACATTTAGCACGAATCAAAAATCATCTTTTGGTGATATTAAAATTGATACAACTCGAAGACATAAAAACTCCAAGTCAGAACAAGAGAAATTAGGCGATCGCTTTGGTGCTGTAGTCTGGGAAAGGAAATATGGTGCAGGAAACGTGATCTTAGCCTCCACACCCTATTTAGCTGCCAACGCTTATCAAGGAGAAGCCAACTTTATTTATTTAGCTGATTTAATTAACAAAAATAACCAGAAAATACTCATAGATGAATATATCCACGGTTACAAAGATCCTGATACCAGACAAAAAGAAGGACAAGGTGATTTATTCAGTTATTTAGCACAAACTCCCCTATTAATTTTATTGATACAGATAGGTGTATTATTATTATTGCTAATTTGGGCTAAAAATCGTCGCTTTGGTAAAGCCGTACCCTTAAAAACACCAGAAATAGATAATAGTCAAGCTTATATTCAAGCATTAGCAGGAGTATTACAAAAAGCACAATCTAGCGACTTTGTGGTGGAAATGATTGGTAAAGAAGAAAAAAGAAATCTACAAGCAAAATTAGGACTAGGTACAACACCCCTAGAAAATGAGATTTTACTCACAGTTTGGTCAGAAAAAACAGAAAGTAATTTAGCAGAACTGGAATCAGTCTTAAAAACACAACTTAAACAACATCGTATCAGTGAAAAAGAACTGTTAGACTGGTTGATTAAATGGCAAAATATACATAAACTTAACACCAAGACAATTAACATTCCCAATTAATTTTTAAACCCATCTCACAAAATCTAGCAAAAAAATCTTAAAAACATGAGTGCAACACATCCTGTATTAATTAAACTAGGAAAAGAAATCAATCAAATAGTTGTTGGTCAATCTCACTTAATCAAACAATTATTAATTGCATTATTATCTGGTGGACACGTCATTTTAGAGGGAGTTCCCGGAACTGGGAAAACTCTTTTAGTGAAAGTTTTAGCACAGTTAATTAAAGCTGATTTCCGGCGAATTCAACTCACACCGGATGTCCTCCCATCAGATATTACAGGTACAAATATATTTGACTTAAATACTCGGAACTTCTTACTTAAACAAGGCCCTGTTTTTACAGAAGTTCTACTAGCAGATGAAATCAACCGCACTCCTCCAAAAACCCAAGCAGCACTGCTAGAAGCAATGGAAGAAATGCAGGTAACTTTAGATGGTGAAAGTTTACCATTACCGGATTTATTCTGGGTAATTGCTACTCAAAATCCCTTAGAATTTGAAGGTACTTATCCGTTACCAGAAGCACAGTTGGATCGGTTTTTATTTAAGTTAGTTGTAGACTATCCAGATCAAGCCGCAGAAAAGCAAATGTTACTGAATCGTCAAGCGGGTTTTGCGGCCAGAAGATTGGATATTGCTAAATTACAACCAATAACGACAGTAGATGAAATTTTACAAGCTAGACAAGCAGTAAAAAACGTTCAAGTATCTGAAGCTATCGTTGATTATTTATTGGAATTAGTGAGAAAAACTCGTCAATATCCCGATTTGGCTTTGGGTGCATCTCCCCGATCTGCTGGTGCTTGGTTGCAGACTGCACAAGCATCTGCTTGGTTATCTGGGAGAGATTTTGTGACTCCTGATGATGTCAAAGCTGTAGCTTCTCCTCTGTTACGTCATCGTTTACTTTTAAAACCAGAAGCAATGCTAGATGGTTTACAAATAGATGCGGTAATATCTGCGGTAATTGGCCAAGTTCCTGTGCCGAGATAGATAAAAGACAATAGTCAAAAACTAGAAATTCTGACTTCTGAATCCTCGATCTCCTTACTATTATGATTCCATCTCAAAAGACTTACCTGTTGTTAATTGCTGGAATGTTAATCTCCCCAATTTTATCTATGATTTTGGGTGTTTACCAAACCTTGATCCTAACTTTATTATGTGATGTTGTGGTTTTAGGATTGATGGTTATTGATAGTTTGCAAGTAAGAAAAAATCGGGTAAAAATTAGTCGGGAATTGCCTTTACGTTTATCTATTGGTCGTGATAATCCGGTATTGTTCAAGATAGAATCAGGAAATACAAACTCGGTTGTACAAATTCGAGATTATTATCCAACGGATTTTACTGTTTCTACACCTACTCTTAATGCTAATCTTTCTGCACATGAAACTCAAGAATTAACTTACACTGTCAACCCAAAACAACGAGGAGAATTTCCTTGGGGAAATATGCAAATTAGACAGCTAGGAAATTGGGGTTTAGGATGGCATGATTGGCAAATACCCCAAGATACAAAAGTAAAAGTATATCCTGATTTAATGGGTTTGCGATCGCTCTCAATTCGTCTGACCTTACAATCTTCTGGTTCTATTCGCAAAGTTCGCCAAATGGGAATAGGTACAGAATTTGCAGAACTGCGGAATTATCGCAATGGTGATGATTTAAGGTTTGTGGATTGGAAAGCCACCGCTAGACGTAGTTACGCTAACATGGGTCCCCTGGTGAGGGTTTTAGAACCAGAACAGGAACAAACCCTATTGATATTATTAGATCGTGGTCGTTTGATGACTGCCAGAGTTCAGGGTTTACAACGATTTGACTGGGGTTTAAATACTACATTATCCCTAGCATTAGCAGGTTTACATCGTGGCGATCGCGTCGGTGTAGCTGTTTTTGATCGGCAAATACATTCCTGGATACCCCCAGAACGGGGACAAAATCATCTCAACCGCTTAATAGATAGACTCACACCGATTGAACCTGTATTATTAGAATCTGATTATTTAGGTGCTGTTACTCATGTGGTTCAACAGCAAACCCGCAGAGCTTTAGTAGTGATAATTACTGATTTAGTGGATATGACTGCTTCTTCGGAATTACTGGCAGCTTTATCTAAATTAGCACCTCGTTATTTACCCTTTTCTGTCACTCTGCGTGATCCGCAAATTGATACAATTGCACACACATCTACTGGAAATATTACAACTGCCTATACCCGTGCAGTGTCTTTAGATTTATTAGCACAAAGACAAGTTGCTTTTGCTCAGTTAAAACAACGAGGTGTTCTGGTTTTGGACGCACCAGCAAATCAAATTTCTGATCAATTAGTTGAGCGATATTTGCAACTAAAAGCTCGTAATCAACTATAGGAATTATCCTAATTAGTCAACTAAACCCTGACAATTATATGTGACTAATTAATACCCTAGTAGATATGAATTCAAATACAAATTTGATAATTATCTCCCAAGATAGATAATTTTTTTTTTATTTCTAGTAATATTAAGCCAGAAAATAGTTAGGAAAATATCAAATGCAGTTTCTTCAATTTGCGATACAGGAGATTGCTATCAGCATTCAGATTTGTATTTTTGGTTTTCGTTTACGCTTCAATATTATTCTTTAATATTTCCCTAGATACCAATTTAATGTGAGGCTATACATAAAAACCCATTAATTATTCTGGATATTTTATCCTCTCTAGCTTTATAAAGAATTGGTATGACTACTTTTAGATTTTACAAGTCAATCTTGTTCTCTATCGTAGGGTAGAAATTGAATTGTAAATTTATATTACCTGTGATTGATGCAGATCATGGCAATATTTTGAGACATTGTATGCAGATGCAACGAAAGACACACAGGTAATATTTATGAATATCAACAGAATCAATATTGGCTTAACAGATGAACAACGTTACGGCGTGATCAATTTGTTAAACCAAGACCTGGCCGATTCTTATGTACTATTAGTGAAAACTAAAAAATATCATTGGGATGTTGTTGGGCCACAATTCCGCACATTGCATGAGCTATGGGAAGAACAGTACCAAGAATTGAGTGAAAATATTGATAATTTAGCAGAAAGAGTTAGGACTTTGGGTGGTTATCCAACCAGTACAATGGCGGGATTTTTACAAATTACAACCTTGAAAGAACATACTGGAGAAATTCCCACATCAACAGGAATGGTAACTCAATTAATAGAGGATCATGAGCAAATTATCCGCAATTTACGGAATCATATAGATAGATGTGGTGATGAGTTTCATGATCAAGTATCTGCTGACTTTTTGACTGATTTAATGCAAGAACATGAAGAAATGGCTTGGATGTTACGGTCATTCATTGAAGGACAAGGATTAGAACCAAATACAGCAGAAATTAAAATTCCTGTTGCTGTGTAATTAAAATTTAGCATTAGCTAATCTTGAGGCAGCCGGCTATTTTTTAATAGCAGCTATCCTGCTGTAATCATGATTAGTAAAAATTAGAAACCTCCTGAATTTTAAATTCAGGGACTAATTAAACCGCCAAAAAATAGATAAGGAGTCTGTATACATGACAGCCGAATATAAAGCCGAACGTACTATTTCCAGCATATTTAAAGAACAAAAACAAGTTGATAATATCATTCGCCGTTTACTAGATAAAGGTGTACCGAAAGATCATATTTCGGTCATGGGTAGGAATTTTGAGTCAGAAACCCGAATTTCTGGTTTTATCACCAAAAAGGATGTGATTTTGGGTGGTTTGAGAACTGGCGCTGTTTTTGGTTCTCTGTTTGGTTCTTTCCTCAGCTTATTAACTGGTGTGGGAGTCTTATTTATTCCCTTTGTTGGCCCAATTGTCGCAGCAGGTCCTATCGGTGCAGTTTTATTAGGTGCTGCTAGTGGTGCGATTGCCGGTAGTGCAGGTGCTGGTTTGGTTTCTGTGTTAACTGCTTTGGGAATGCCAAAGGAAAAAGCTGCGGTTTATCAAACCCGTTTACAAGCTGGTGAGTTTTTATTAATGGCAGAAATTCCTAGCAATCGCAGCGGTGAATTTCAATTAATGTTTGAAAGTGCAGGTGGAGAAGAAATTCACACCATTGATAAACCATTATCTCGTCCTTGTACTGGCCGCTGTAACAGTCCAGAAGATTTATCCCCAGAAGTTCGCACACACTTATCACCAGCAGCACAGCAGGTATTTATTCAGAAATATAATTCTGTCCTGGATAAAACCAGTGATGAGTTTACAGCAGAACAGTCTGCTTGGGATGTAATTCATCAACAGTTTGATGAAGATGAAAATGGTGTATTTTCAAAACAGAAAGTTGGCGTTTAATAGCAAGTTGATTGGGGTTAGGAATATTTAAGATTCAATCCTGACTAAATTACCAGAATTAAATCTGGTATCAATAATATTAGGGTGGGGAGATCCCATCTTAATTCATTTTATTAAAAGTCAATAGATGCTCATAATCAAATTATTATTAATTTCATATTACTTTTATAGTGATTTCATTTACAGTAATTTCAAATATTTAACTGGTACATGATCTACTAACCAAACATCATTATCAGAACAGTAGAAAATATGACCAGCTTGCGACATTTTTGCAGCATTGACTATAAAGATTACAGGTTTTCCATGTCTTGCACCTACTATTTTAGCTGTACCAATATCAGATGATAGATGTACATGATGACGAGACATTTTAGCAAGTCCTGTTCGCAAAATTGATTCTACAGAATTTTCTCCAGTACCGTGATAAAGTACATCTGGAGGTGTTAGGCGTTTTAATTGCAAATCAACTTCTGTACTATGTCCTTGATTAGCACGAATTAAAGTCAATGTATCATCAAAACTAAAGCGTTTTTTATCATTGTTAATCACTACTTCTTTTAATTCTTCCAGAGTAATCATAAACTTATTTTTGGCACAAGCTGCTAATAATTCATCTACAGCAACCCAACCACCATCAGCTAATTTTAAACCAATTTTTTCTGGTGTGTGACGTAGATGTTTACTCAGATATTTACTGATTTTAACTAAGCGATAATTATTCATTGCTAAGTAAATTATAAGTTTTTCAGGCTTTGACTATGATGACTTTTTAAATAAAACCAAAAACAAATCATCAAACCAAGTACACAACTTTCTTTCCAAATTAATTTATCTTATTAATTAAGTATTACCAAAATTGTGTAAATATTTATCTAACATTATTTGTACTGTTTCTATCCGAATAGGTTTAGAAATGTAGTCATTCATACCCGCTTGTAAACAAGATTCTTTGTCTCTTTCTTCCTCACTAGCTGTCATAGCAATGATAACAGGACGCTCATGCGATTGCCAATATTCACAAATTTTTCTGGTTGCTTCTAAACCATCCATTTCTGGCATTTGTATATCCATGAATACTACATCATAGAATTGTTTTTGCAATGCTAATATTGCCTCTTTACCATTACTGACTACATCGGGGGAGTAGCCTAATTTTTCTAAAATCCGCATAGAAATTTTTTGATTTACGCGGTTATCTTCTGCTATCAGAATTTTTTTCACAGATAATACTTGAATTAATGGATAGGTTTTTGTGTTTAAAGGAGCTATAGCAATGGACAAGGCGGTTAGGACATTAAAATGTAACGCAGATAAACGCAGATAGGAAATAGATGAGTACCCGACTTCTGGGAGAAATCGGGGATGTCATTAAACCTGCTGAAGATAATAATTAAATCTTTCCCGTGTTTTTTCAATGGTTAAATCCTTTGTCCAATATTCTATCAACGCATGACCAAAAGCCCAAGCATTACTATCAGGATTTCCTTCATTTTCTAACAACAAAGGCCAAAGAGATAACAAATCAAATTTGCGAGTTTTATCAACATCTGTATTTAAAATGGGAAACAAATCATAAGCCATCTGCAATTTACCAATTACTATCGGCAATTGTTCCACTGGAATTTGTTCCGCTAATAAATAAGCAAGACTAGGTGAACCTGTGGATAAGGTAGAAATAAACTGCAAAACCGGACTTTTTAAAAAAGCGGTAATTCCTTGGGTGGTTGTCATTTGAAATGTGTAACGATCAATGATTTTTGCAGATTCATTAATCCGAGTTTCTAGATTCCGTAAAAAGCGAGTGAGTCGTAATTGTTTAGCCGGATCTATTGCTGCTAATAATCCTGTAGATAATGATTCTATATTCCAACTATTACGACCTATTTTTACATCGTTGGTAACAATTGGTAAAACTAAATTAGAGAAAGTTCCTAACTGTTGACTTCTATATCCTGTCGCTTCCCGAATTGAAATTTCTTTGGGTTTATTTCCTGTTTCCCAATTATAAGGAGGTTGCCATTCTCGAATCGGACGCAGTTTATCTACTTGGTTAACAATGGTAATAATGGGTAAATCCTCAACTTCTTTTTCAATGTCTTCTAAAAAATCTACATCCATTTGTAAAGCGGGATCTAAAGCTGGAGTTACTAATAATAATAAATCCGCTTTTCTGGCATAATCAATAACTAGATCTCGCAAATCTTCCCGGTTTACTTGTTCATAACCAGGAGTATCACAAAGATTTAAAGTTTCTCCAGTTTCGGTTTCCCAATTGTAGGTTTTAATTTTATCTGTGCTAGGTAAAACGTCAACTGCTGCTAGTTCTGTTTGGAAAAGTGTATTAATTAAACTACTTTTTCCGGCACTTGTACGACCAACAATTAAAATATTCACAGGTTTTTTTTCTACCTGTTCTGGTGTTTCTGCTTGGGTGAGAAGTTCCCGTAAAGTTTGGGTTTTTGGTTGGGGTAATTCGGGAGTAGATAGTTCAATTTTCGTACCTGCATAAAGAGAGATCGCTTGTTGGCATAAATTCCTAAAAGCAGCTTCTCTTAATACTTGATTGAGGTTGATTAATAGTTCTTGGGAAGCACGGTTACTTGTACCTGCACTTAATTTTTTGGCGACCGCAGATACAGGGTTTAGAAACCATTTAGCAAAATTCCAAACTTTGATAAATTTCCGCGCTGATGGTTCTAGTTTCTGATATGTTTGATATGCTTGATAAGCTTGTCCAACAGTAACTTGATTGAGAACAGGGGATAACTTACCCATCCATTTATCCATATCATCTACTGTCCCGCGAATTAATCCATAAACTTCGGGGATATAAATGTTTAAAAGTGGATATTTAACTTCTGGGTTATAAATTTGAGAAATTGCAATTACTAATTCTTGACATCTTTGCCAAAATGTTTGTAAGTCTTCCCAAATTGGTGGGTCATTTTCAGCATCATTAATAACTTGTTTTAATGCTGTTTCTATTTTTTGGGTTTTGTCTTTTTCTATAGATTCTATATTATTTTCGTTGCTAGATTCTAATTCTTTTTGTACTTGTGCAAAGACATTTTCCATTTGATTAACTGGGGGTTTTGTCCATTTTACTAATAACCACCGCCAACCGACAAATATAATCGTAAAAATAGCCCAAATCCAACTTAATCCCCAAGTGTGAATTTGTATTCCTGCTGATATGAGGAGGAAGGTAATAATTACTGCTACGGGTGAGATGAGGATGATCAATTGCCAGGGTTTTAAACGTACCATTTTTTGATACCTGTTTTTGTTGTGGATGTTAGATTAATGATTTATTATTTATGTTACCAGGGAAATAACGCCCCATAGTGGTGTTAGTATCATCACATGACAAATACGGAAGATAATTTCAACTATAAAGATGAAAATCTGATCAAGGAGAGGCTGCAAGAATCTGCTGCTCAAATTAGAGCAAAATACTTAAAAAGAGAATATCCTCACAGTAATGTTGCAATTGCTGAAATAAATATTCAGAGTAATATAATTTTTTGTGTAGGTGCAACTGCTAAAGGGGGCAAAAAAAGTCCAATTCCTCAAAAACCTCAGCTAAAGTCAAAAGGAGGACAATTTGAGCCAACAATTGATCCTTATAGTGGACACTTAATGGATACAGATTCAGAATATAAGGTATTATCTGAAATAGCAGAGACTCTAGAAAAGTCATATAATATTCATGTACAAGGAAACATTTATCTTTACACTGAACGACAACCATGCCAAAGTTGTGAAGGCGTGATTAAACAATTCCAGGATAAGTTTGCAAATCTAAATTTAGAAGTCTTTTGGAATTATCCATATCCACCTGTTCAATCATAGACTCGAAACATTATATCAATAATCATCATATTGAAACAATTACAAGGATGTGAGACTTATGGTATTAATAGTAAAAGAAGTTAGGAATCTAAAAACAGATTTATCACAACTGAATATACCGGAAAAAATTCAAATTTTGTTTAATAAAATTAAGTTAGAACATTATGAAGAACTATATGAAGAAGACTCTGATGGTACAGTTTCATTGGAAGATACATTACAGGAAGTCTTAATATCACTGTCAGATAATAATGAAAGCTTAACTCATCTTCGCTACCTCTGGATGACACTGATCTTAACTCTAGTTGTAGAGCCTACTTTAAAATACTATCAGCCCAAAAATTTGCTGCCAAAACATATTATTAATTTGATAGCGAATAGATTTATTACTATAATTAATAGTTCAATTAATAATACAAAACAATATGTTGGTGAATTTAGTACCGAAGAATTCTTAAAAGCTATCTCAAGAAATCAGAGTTCTTCTATTGAGAAAGAAATAGCAAACTTTCAAATACTTGATGAAGCATTAGATGTTTTTTATAATGCAATTAAAGTTATTAATTATGATCAGTCTTTACAATCTATTTTAAATATTTTAGATGATTGCTTAGAAGGTTATGCCATTTTCCCCGGTTCTTATGGTAGACGGGAGTTGTTTGACTGGTGGTTATTCGATGTTGTCCCCGCTAGTTATAATTTATTACCTCCTAAAATATTTTATGTAGTTGAAGGAGTAAAAAATAAAGAAGAAATCAGATTCCGTCAAACTCAGTTGTTAGAAAAAATCAGTAAAGAAATCAGGTTTGCTCTACAAGAGTTAGCATCAAAGAAACACAATAATTACATTTTTTCCACTCCTAGTAAAATAAGTAGTAGATTATTTAAAAAGAGTAGTAAAATAGAATATCAATCAAAAATTCCTAAATTAGCCTATTCTTGATAAGGAGTGAAAAATAGATTTTATGAGCGAAAACCAAAATCAAAGCCAAGACTTAATTAGTGCATTGGTGAAATCTCTCCAAAATGACAATTTTGAAGAAGACGAAGAAGAAATTGCTACAGAAAAGGAAATTTATGGAGCAGAATATATAACCCAACTACAAACAGCTTGTCAAAGTTTCCTCAAAAAAGAGACTTTTCAAGTTGGACAATTAGTTAAATGGAAAGCAAACCTGAAAAATCGCAAATTTCCATATCAACATCAACCAGCTATTGTTGTCGAAATACTCGATCAACCTATTATCAGTGATGATGAATCTGGTAGTCCCTATTTTCGAGAAAACCTCGATATCATTTTAGGAATTTTGGCCGATGACAATACATTCCTAACCTTTCACTACGATAGTCGAAGATTTGAGGCTTACTAAATCACAATCTATTAATCTAATTTACTATCAAATAAAATTATCAATTATATAATATGTTTTTATAAATTTTGCGCTTATTTACATTTGATCGCGATTAAATTTTTATTTTATGCAACCAATTGTCAGGGAATCTCTACGGGGATCGCTAAGTATTAATTAAACCTTATCTCACTACAGCACCGCATATATAATATAACCTTGTAAACAAGTGTTAAGAAATTCTTATTAAAAAATATTGCAATCCCTTGATTTCATTGCTAACGTGTGTATTGTCAACGTACTGGTAAAAGCTCGGATCAAAGAGAGGAAAAACCGATGCACTATATATGCCTTGCCAGTCAATAGTGATGACAAACCTTTTGTAGTAACGAGAAATTTCTACTTGATCAGCAATGGAGGGGTATTGCAAATAAGTCATAGAAAAATCTCGTGTAAATAGAATTACCATTCATCGTCTGACCTGGAGATAGTCAAAAAAAGACAGGAAAGGCGGAAAATTTGGAGGTGAAAACCGATGAAGATTCAAGGTAAAGTTGCTCTGATCACAGGTGCTTCCCGTGGAATTGGGAGAGCGATCGCACTAGAATTAGCCCAGCAAGGAATGAAGAGATTAATATTAGTAGCACGCGATCGCCAAAAATTAGCCCAAGTAGCCCAAGAAATAGAACAACTGGGAACAGAAACCACCATCATCACCCTAGACCTCACCCAACCAGTCAGCGTCAATATTGCGATCGCCCAACTGTGGCGCAACTATGGACCGATTCATTTACTCATCAACTGTGCCGGAGTTGCACACCAAAACTCATTTCTGCAAACCAAACTACCCCAAGTCCAAGAAGAACTTTCCGTCAATTTATTGGGGATGTACACCCTCACCAACCTGATCGCGCGACGCATGGCCAGCCAAAAACAGGGAACTATCGTCAACGTTTCCAGCCTGATGGGAAAAGTCGCAGCGCCAACAATGTCCACCTACTCAGCTACCAAATTTGCAATTTTAGGATTTACCCAAGCTTTACGCAGGGAACTAGCAGAACACAACATCCGCGTTGTTGCCCTACTTCCTACCCTGACAGACACAGACATGGTGCGAGACATTAAACTATTTCGTGGAGTCACCCCCATGACACCCGAACAAGTAGCTAAAGCACTAATCACAGGACTGGAAAAAGACAAATCAGAAATCCTAGTGGGTTGGCAATCTCATCTAGCCGTCTGGTGTCAAAACCTTGCCCCTTGGTTACTAGAAATTATCTTACAACTAGCCGCACCACAAAAACAACAAAAACCCGCATATTTTAGGAGTTAGGGAATAGGGAGAGGGGGTGAGGGGGAGAAAAATTAGTTCTTTATTCTTCTGAATTCTTCTGACTCCCTCAACTCCTCGATCTCCTGATACTGGAAATCTTCTTTAATATCCATCTATTTTGCCCCAGAAACACATAAACTAGCGGTTGGTTCAGGACTTGAAAAGTCTTCAACCTCCCTGAAACACGATAGAGATAGAAGGAGTAAGCCAGAATGACGAAATACCTAGATACAGCTATTGAAGCTATTGTAGCCCGCGAAATCCTCGACTCAAGGGGTAGACCCACCCTAGAAGCAGAAGTGCATCTAGCTGGGGGTGCAATGGGATTAGCGCAAGTTCCCAGCGGTGCTTCCACAGGTACATTTGAAGCTCATGAACTGCGAGATGGCGATAAAAGCCGTTACGGTGGTAAAGGAGTTCTCACAGCGGTAAAAAATGCCAATGAAATATTAGCACCAAAATTAATTGGGTTAGATGCCCTCAACCAAGAATTATTAGACCGGACAATGATTGCTACAGATGGTTCACCGAACAAAGCTAATTTAGGTGCAAACGCCATCTTGGGAATCTCCCTCGCAGCAGCTAAAGCAGGTGCAGCAGTTTTAGATATTCCTCTGTATCGCTATTTAGGTGATCCTTTAGCAAATCTGCTGCCTGTACCGTTGATGAATGTCATTAACGGTGGAGCGCACGCTGCTAATAACGTTGACTTCCAAGAATTTATGATTGTCCCCGTCGGTGCGCCTTCTTTTAAAGAAGCTTTGCGTTGGGGTGCGGAAGTATTTGCAACTCTCAGCAAGGTTCTAGATGATAAAGGTTTGCTAACTGGTGTGGGTGATGAAGGTGGTTTTGCACCTAACCTAGAATCTAACCAAGTGGCTTTAGAATTGCTGGTAGCTGCTATTAAACAAGCAGGTTACAAACCCGGTGAACAGGTAGCTTTAGCTTTAGATGTAGCAGCCAGTGAATTTTACAAAAACGGGCAATATGTCTATGATGGTCAACCCCATAGCCCTGTTGAGTTTATTGATTATTTAGGTCAGTTGGTGGATCAATATCCTATTGTTTCCATTGAAGATGGTTTACATGAAGAAGACTGGCAAAGTTGGCAATTACTGACTGAGAAAATTGGTTCTAAGGTGCAGTTAGTAGGTGATGATTTATTTGTAACTAATGCCACCCGCTTACAAAAAGGGATCGAACAAAAAGCTGGCAATTCGATTTTGATTAAGTTAAATCAAATTGGTTCTTTAACTGAAACTTTGGAAACCATTGATTTAGCGACTCGTAATGGTTTCCGTTCAGTTATTAGCCATCGTTCCGGTGAAACTGAAGATACAACAATTGCTGATTTAGCTGTAGCAACTCGCGCTGGACAAATCAAAACCGGTTCTCTGTGTCGTAGTGAACGGGTTGCTAAATACAATCGCTTATTGAGAATTGAAGATGAATTAGGCGATCGCGCCGTTTATGCCGGTACTGTTGGTTTAGGTCCTAAGTAGAAACAGGTGACAGGTGACAGGTGACTGGGGATTGGTGATTGAAACACATTTTTTCTATTACCCATGCCCAATGCCCCATGCCCCATGCCCAATTTATGGATAAAACCCAACTTTGGGTAAACCTAAACTTTCATCCCAACCCATCATGATGTTCATACATTGTATGGCTTGTCCCGCTTGACCTTTAATCAGGTTATCAATGGCTGACATGACAATAACTCTTCCTGTTCTGGGATCAACTTCTATACCTATATAGCAGGAGTTGCTTCCACAAGCCCATTTTGTTTGGGGATATGTGCCACTATTACAGATTTTTACCCAAGGGGAATTACGGTAAAATGCTGTATAAATTGTAATCAAGTCATCACGCACTAAACCGGGATCTCTGAGGGTAGCGTAAACGGTGGCTAATATTCCCCTTACCATTGGGATCAAATGGGGTGTAAATTGGACTTTCACCTCATGTCCGGCTAAATCACTGCAAATTTGCTCGATTTCTGGGGTGTGGCGGTGACGGGCGACGTTATAAGCACCCAGAGAGTTATCTGCTTCTGCTAACAACAGGTTAATTTTTCCTTGTCTACCACCACCAGATGTACCAGATTTAGCATCAATGATGGCTGTTTCTGGGATAATTAATCCTTGTTTTAAAAGGGGAGATAGTGCTAGTAAGCTGGCTGTGGGATAACAACCAGGACAACCGATCAAATTTGATTCGGCAATGCGATCGCGGTATAGTTCTGGTAAACCATAAACTGCTGTTTCGGCAACGCTTTGATCCTTCCTTTCTGTACCATACCAAGTTGTGTAAGTTTTTAAGTCACTGAAACGATAATCAGCACTCAAATCTAATACTTTACAGCCTTTTTCTATAAGTTTAGGAGCAATATCACAGGCTAAACCGTTGGGTAAAGATAGAAATACTATTTCACATCTACTAGCGATGAGTTCTGAATCTACCGCTTCAATTTTTAAGTTAACTATATTCCCCAAATGGGGATAGAGATCAGCGAATGTTTTACCAGCGCTGCTTTCACCACCTAAATATACTACTTCAATTTCTGGATGATCCATCAGGAGTCTGACTAGTTGCACTCCGCCATAACCTGACGCGCCAACTATTCCGACTGGTACGCGTCTTAAATTACCCATGTTCTCAAATCCTTATCCGCTTTTGTTAATTTACTTTCAGCTATCAACAATCAAGCTTTTAGCTCATCGGTGACAACATATTATTATTGAACTTTCGCTGCATTGTATAGCAAAGATGGTCTTTTAACTTAAATATCCTCAATTGTCATTGGGCATTGGGGAAATATATTTACCAAAAATCACACTTATAGTGTGTAGAAAATCAACTCCTGTAAAGATTATGTTTTCTATGTGACAGAAAATAATCAACTGCGAAAATTTGGTGAACACATTCGCACCATCAGAAAAGCTCAAGGTCTTTCACAAGAACAGTTAGCAGAACTATCTGGACTACATCGCAACTACATCGGTGGTGTGGAACGTGGTGAAAGAAACTTAGCTTTATTAAACATTATTCGTATTGCTCACGCCTTGGGAATGTCACCCAGTGAGTTATTAAAAGGTTTAGATTAAAAAATGGTATCTCCTTATTTTGGTATTCCTGTTGAAAAGTGGGCAGATAAAACCAAAGAACTTATAGAACAACATCCGTTAGATGTTAATGAAATATATGAAATTGTCATTAGCGTATGGGAGGAAATATTTGCATCTAGTATTACCAGTCGCGGATATAAAATAGGAAAAGATATATTTCCAAGTCCACAAATTATTGGTTATTTACTACATGAATTAATTCCCTTAGAGTTATCTAGTAGATATCCTCAACTATGGCGACGTGAAGAGAACGCCAAAGAAAAAGATTTAGTTTATAAGTACCTGGGCAAAATTAATTGCACATTTAGGAAAACAATAGAAATCTCTGTATCTCTTGTCTGTCACCTGTCACCTGTCACCTGTCACCTTCCCTAAATATGAAATTTATTTTGCACGACTACTTATACCAGATCCTATCTAGTTCAATTATTACGAATTACAAATAATTTATTCTTGCCAATGCTTTGGCTGGCCTAATGACTTGGAAACATGGACTATACCTTTAACAGTGCCAATAACTCCTGGTGTTAATTCACAAACCATCCAAGCATCTGCGTGTTCTTCAGGGATGGGATAAAGAGCTTCAAAGCCAAGAATACCTGCGGTTTTAAACCCATGCTTTGGGTAGTAACTGGGATGACCTAACACGAAAACTAAATCTACCCCAGATTTTTTTAACTGTTTTAACCCCTCTTGAATCATTCGGCTACCGATACTTTGACTTTGAAGAGCGGTGCAAATTGCCAATGGCGCAAGTATTTGAATTGTTACCTGATCATTTTCAGGCTCAAGGTAAGCTTTTGTAAATAGAATGTGACCAATCACCTGTCCATCTATTTCAGCTACTAAAGATAGAACAGGCTTTGCTGTTTCGTCATCAAGTAACTGGTTGACAAGTTCCGCTATTTCATCACCTTTATCTTTGCCAAAGGCATCTATATAAACATTAGTAATTTTAGGTCGGTCAGATTCTGTAGAATGCCTGATGTTCAAGATTAACTCCTGTTAAGGTTACTCACTTACTGGATAGGCAACGATCAGTTTATTGATTTGAGAGTAGCAGAATCTTTAGTTCCGATAAACAGGCTACAATTTAAAATAAGAAATTGTTAAAAAAATTTACGTTTGTAGCTGGAAATTCTCTGTGTCACAGCCTAATAATAACCAAACCTTTAAATTTGATTCGATTGATGCCGCTTTAGCTGACCTGAAAGCGGGTCGTTCCATCGTGGTAGTAGATGACGAAAACCGCGAAAATGAAGGGGATTTAATTTGTGCCGCCCAATTTGCCACCCCGGACATGATTAATTTTATGGCGGTGGAAGCTAGGGGGTTGATTTGTTTAGCCATGACTGGCGATCGCCTAGATGAATTAGACTTACCATTAATGGTGAGTAATATTACAGATACCAACCAAACCGCTTTTACTGTCAGCATTGATGCTGGGCCTAATCTAGGAGTAACCACAGGTATCTCAGCAGAAGATCGCTCTCGTACTATTCAGGTAGCTCTTAATCAAGTCACAAAACCAGAAGATTTGCGTCGTCCTGGACATATTTTCCCCATTCGGGCTAAAGCTGGTGGTGTTTTAAAACGAGCCGGACATACAGAAGCTGCGGTAGATTTAGCCAGATTAGCCGGACTATACCCTGCTGGTGTGATTTGTGAAATTCAAAATCCCGATGGTTCAATGGCCAGATTACAGCAGTTAGTTGAATATGCCAAAGTCCATAACCTGAAAATTATCAGCATTGCAGATTTAATTAGTTATCGTCTGCAAAATGATCGCCTGGTCTATCGAGAAATTGTGACTAAACTACCGAGTGAATTTGGTCAATTTGATATTTATGGCTACCGTCACACCTTAGACAACTCAGATCATGTTGCCATTGTCAAGGGTGATCCAGCTAAATTCGGTGATGAACCTGTGATGGTGCGGATGCACTCAGAATGTTTAACTGGCGATGCTTTGGGATCTTTGCGTTGTGATTGTCGAATGCAATTAAAAGCAGCATTAAAAATGATTGAAAATGCTGGTCAAGGTGTCGTTGTTTACCTGCGTCAAGAAGGAAGAGGAATCGGTTTGATTAACAAGCTCAAAGCCTATTCTCTGCAAGATATGGGATTGGATACAGTAGAAGCAAATGAACGTTTAGGTTTTCCGGCTGATTTGCGTGATTATGGCATGGGGGCGCAAATTCTCATGGATTTGGGTGTTAAAAAAATACGTCTGATTACCAATAATCCTCGTAAAATTGCTGGGGTAAAGGGCTATGGTTTAGAAGTTGTAGATCGTGTTCCTTTGTTGATAGAAGCTAATGATTTCAACTCTTATTACCTAGCTACTAAAGCCAAGAAGTTAGGGCATATGTTGTTACAAACTTATCTGGTGACAGTAGCATTAGACTGGGAAGATGAACCAGAGTCAGTGACAAAACGTTATGAACGTTTAGAGAAAATAAGATACTTAGCAAAAACTAATCATTTACTATTACAGGAAGAAGCTAGACCATTAGGAACTGCTTTATTTGACAAACCATCTTTAACCGTACATTTAGGTTTTGATCAAGCTAATGTTGCTGATGCTAATTGGTATCAACAAAAAGGTCATCCTTACCTGCAAGCTATTGGGCAAATTTTGGATAATTTACTAGATTTACCTTATGTGCATAAATTGGAATTTCTAGTTTCGTCGGGTAATGATCCTCTGAGTAATTTACAAGTACAATTAGATCGCCAATCATTTACTGCTGATGTGTTACCTTCATCATTAGGCGATCGCTTGCAGACACAGCAGATTTATAGTTTTAATAAGTAAAATTTGTTGTATTCTCAAAATAGCTCTGGTTTCATTCCTAGAGCTATTTATTTTTATTTTATTTTATTTTATTTATTTTTTCTGTATGCTGAAGTCAAACTACAAATAATATCATGTCATATATAATGCTTATCCTTTTAAAAATGAGGCGTTGCAAAATCATGGAATAATTTAGTTCCATTTGAACAACTTTTCAAAGAGTTCGATTACCAAACAATGCCATATTTATGTAACGCCCAAAATTTCCAACCCATATACTTTGCCTTAATTCAAAGTTATTACTTCTAAATTTTCTTAAATTTTAAGAAGCAGATCAGCAAAATTTGAATTGTTTAGCGTTGGAGTTGAATATAGTTACTTATCTGTAGATTATTAATAAGGGCTTTTCTCCGGATATAGGAGCCTAACACGCTTTTGCTGTAATACTAATTCTTCTTCGTGTAGTTGCTCTAACTGCTCTACTATCTCTTCTTTTACCCCTATAATAGAAGCCAGTTGTCGAATTTTTTTCTTTTCCTGTTCATGAAGTTCTCCATCAGCAGCAGAAGCTCTAATTGCTGTGAGAAGTAAATCTCTTTGTGCGATAGATACTTGAGGAGAGCGAGCAATTACCTCTTTTATATCTTCATCTGCTTCGTATGCTTTTAGCTCTTCAATTACCCAGTCTGCTACTCCCCAGGATGCACAGAATCCAATAGCCCAATCTTTTTCTTTGCTTGAGAGAACTCCATCTCCTTTAGCGCAACATAAAACTGATTTCATATAAATGCAACAATCCTCATCTGTAGGGATCTCGCTAAATCCAAAAAACCAATTAAATATCCAAGATTGACCAAGTTTTTTGATGTCTGACATGAATTTTCCTTCTATTTACTAACTTTTGTTTGTTGATTCCCGGGTTGCAACACGATGGAATAATATCATTACTAAAGCAAAAACACAAGAACAGTTTAGATATTTAAGATAATTAACAAAAAATATCTTAACCTATAAAAATTTACTAGCAAAAATCCCGATATGAAACATATATTAAGCAATTATTCAAAATAATTATCCAGATATCAAGTCTACTCAAATTTTGCACTATTCCGTACAAAACCAGATAATCTCAAAAGATGCGCCATCAGACTACCTTATTTTTAAAAGACCAATTACCAATTACCAACTATGAATTACTAAAACTTTTCACCTCCCTAAAACTATGTAACTTATTAAAAAACCTCTCAAAATCAAAACTCAAAGGATCAACCTTACCATTAGCCACATCCACAGCCTGATGGGTAGTAATTCTATCATCAGGAACTTGACTTTGAGCTATTAACCAAGCCAAAGAATTATATTGTTCTTCCGTATAACCGCTATGTTCCTTAATATTACTTTTTCCCCAAGCATCAGGAGGAGTTTCTAGAGAAACATGATAAGCAAAATTATTGACAGAAGGTGGTAAATCAGGATTTGTTTTTACAGTTTCTATACCATTAACACCCTGAAAAACCGAATTTCCCGCACCAAAAGCCCGTTTATCTGGAGGTACTAAATAAATCACCGTACCATCAAGAGCAATTAAAGTATGATAACTAGCTTGGACATTTTCATCAACATGATTATTTCTAAAAAAATTAATTGCACTAGCAGCAGAATTAGTAGTTTCATGAAGAACAACTATTGGTTGATTTTGTAAAAGTACACCATTGACATCACGAGTGTATCTTTCACCATAATTACTAGGATCTATAGTCGCCGCAGCTAAATTAGGTTTATAGTCAGTAAAAGTAGCAGTAGTAACATATTGACTAACAACTTGATTTGTTTGATTTCTGGGTGCTGGAGATTTTTGTAAAGGTTGTTGATACAAATTGGCCGAATTAGGTGAATTTTTTGTTTGTGTATCTGTTTTTGTTTCTACGCGAAATAAAGCTTGTGGATATTGATTCCCAACGATAGTATCAGGAGGTGATGTCATAGCATTATTTTCAACTTTTCTAGAACCACCGACAATCAGAGCTAATATCAGAGATGCAAACAATAAAAAAATTAGCATTACTCGAGTAGCCCAGTCTCTAAATCTCATCATAATAAATAGGGAATAAAGATGTTATATGTATAGGTTATCTGTTAAAAGCTAAAATAGCATTCCTATAATTAATTCTATTGATAACATAAATCATTAATAAAAAATGTTTAATGCTAATTTTATATCAAGCTGTACATAATCATAAAATTAATTCAATTATCTATTTGCTATCTGTGTTTATCTGCGGTTAATTATTATTTATGATTCTATTTTATCTAGCTAAAAATTTAGCCAGGAAGACACTCATATATTATAATATTGGATTACACCAAAAATTTATCCCTAAATACATCAGTTTGTCAGCAGACAACACCTTCTAGTTGATTTTTTCACATATTGTTTATATTTTTTCTGGAAAATCTGCATAACTGATCAAAATCCTGGAAAATAATAAATTAAGTTACATACAGCATATTGTCGGCAAATGAGGTACAAATCTCAATCACAAATGCTTTGCACCGAAAGAGTTTTACTACTGACCGCTGACCGCTATTAGCTGATAGCTGCTGTATTATCAGAATAGACGTAAATTACTGGAAAAATATGACACATTCCTTTCTTAAACACATACACAGTCCAGAACGTCCTGTAATCGTCTTTGACGGTGCAATGGGAACTAACCTGCAAACCCAAAACCTGACAGCCGAGGACTTCGGAGGGGCAGAATACGAAGGTTGCAATGAATATTTAGTCCACACAAAACCCGAAGCAGTAGCGAAAGTTCACCGTGACTTCCTCGCTGCGGGTGCAGATGTCATCGAAACTGATACCTTTGGTTCTGCTTCCATTGTCTTAGCAGAGTATGATTTACAACACCAGGCTTACTATCTCACCAAAGCTGCCGCAGAATTAGCTAAAAGTGTGGCCGCAGAATTTTCTACACCGGAAAAACCTCGCTTTGTAGCTGGTTCAATGGGACCAACAACCAAACTTCCCACTTTAGGACATATTGATTTTGACACCATGAAAGCTTCTTTTGCTGAACAAGCAGAAGCTTTATTTGATGGTGGTGTAGATTTATTTCTGGTGGAAACTTGTCAAGATGTTCTGCAAATTAAAGCAGCATTAAATGCAATTGAGGAAGTTTTTGCCAAAAAAGGGGAAAGAAAACCTCTCATGGTTTCCGTAACTATGGAAAGTATGGGGACAATGTTAGTAGGGACAGAAATTGCTGCTGTACTCACAATTTTAGAACCTTATCCCATTGATATTCTCGGTTTAAATTGTGCCACTGGGCCAGACTTGATGAAACCACACATCAAGTATTTATCAGAACATTCGCCTTTTATCGTTTCCTGTATTCCCAATGCCGGTTTACCAGAAAACGTTGGTGGTCAAGCACATTACAAACTTACGCCTGTAGAACTACGTATGGCGTTAAACCACTTTGTTGAAGATTTGGGTGTCCAAGTGATTGGGGGTTGCTGTGGGACACGACCAGGACATATTAAACAATTGGCAGAAATTGCTAAAGAGTTAAAACCAAAAGTTAGACAACCAAGTTTAGAACCATCTGCCGCTTCAATTTACTTAACTCAACCTTACGAACAAGATAATTCTTTCTTGATAGTTGGTGAACGTCTCAACGCCAGTGGTTCTAAAAAATGCCGTGACTTACTCAACGCTGAAGACTGGGATGGTTTGGTTTCCATGGCCAGAAGTCAGGTAAAAGAAGGCGCACACATCCTAGATATTAACGTTGACTATGTGGGACGGGATGGTGTGCGTGATATGCACGAGTTAGTCTCTCGTATTGTTAATAATGTCACCTTACCTTTAATGCTCGATTCCACTGAGTGGGAAAAAATGGAAGCAGGGTTAAAAGTTGCTGGTGGTAAGTGTTTACTCAACTCCACCAACTACGAAGATGGCGAACCTAGATTTTTAAAGGTATTAGAATTAGCCAAAAAATACGGTGCTGGTGTCGTCATTGGCACAATTGATGAAGATGGCATGGCGCGGACAGCGGATAAAAAGTTTGAAATTGCCCAACGTGCTTACCGTCAAGCTGTAGAGTATGGAATACCTGGTACAGAAATATTTTTTGATACCTTGGCTTTGCCTATTTCTACAGGGATTGAAGAAGACAGAGAAAACGGTAAAGCAACCATAGAAGCAATTCGCCGGATTCGGGAAAACTTGCCAGGATGTCATATCATGTTGGGTGTATCTAATATATCCTTTGGTTTAACTCCCGCATCGCGGATGGTGTTAAATTCCATGTTCTTGCATGAAGCTATGCAAGCTGGTATGGATGGGGCGATAGTCAGTGCTAATAAGATTTTACCCCTCGCCAAAATTGATCCTAAACATCAAGAAGTTTGTCGTGATTTGATTTATGACAAACGTAAATTTGATGGTGATATTTGCGTTTATGATCCCCTGGGTGAATTGACAAGATTATTTGAAGGGGTAAAAGCTAAACGTCACCAAGGAATTGATGAAAATTTACCAATTGAAGAACGGTTAAAACGTCATATTATTGATGGGGAAAGAATTGGTTTAGAAAAACAATTAGCAGCAGCTTTAGAACAATATCCACCTTTACAAATCATCAATACTTTTCTCTTAGATGGGATGAAAGTTGTAGGTGAATTGTTCGGTTCTGGACAAATGCAGCTACCTTTTGTATTACAGTCAGCGGAAACCATGAAAGCGGCGGTAGCTTATTTAGAACCCTTCATGGAAAAATCCGAATCTGGTAATAATTCCAAGGGAACTTTTGTGATTGCTACGGTGAAAGGTGATGTCCATGATATTGGTAAAAACCTAGTAGATATCATCCTTTCTAATAATGGTTACAAGGTGATTAATCTGGGTATCAAGCAATCAGTAGAAAACATCATTAAAGCCTACGAAGAACATCAACCTGATTGTATTGCTATGAGTGGATTATTAGTAAAATCCACTGCTTTCATGAAAGACAATTTACAAGCTTTCAATGAAAAGGGAATTACTGTTCCTGTGATTTTAGGTGGTGCGGCTTTAACTCCTAAGTTTGTACATCAAGATTGCCAAAATGCTTATAACGGTAAGGTAGTTTATGGTAAAGATGCTTTTGCTGATTTGCATTTTATGGATAAATTAATGCCAGCAAAATCAGGTGGTAATTGGGATGATTTGAAAGGTTTCTTAGATGAATTGGAAACTGAAGAATCCACCAATGGTAACGGTAATGGACATAAAGCAACCACAGAAAAAACTGTTAAAGAGAAAGTCCCTGCTGAACCCAAAGAAATAGATACCCGTCGTTCAGAAGCAGTTGCAGTAGATATTGAACGTCCCACACCTCCTTTCTGGGGAACTAAGTTTTTACAACCTGGTGATATTTCTTTAGAGGAGTTATTCTGGTATTTAGATTTGCAAGCTTTAATTGCTGGACAGTGGCAATTCCGCAAACCCAAGGAACAATCTAAAGAGGAATATCAGGCGTTTTTAGCTGAAAAGGTTTATCCAGTTTTAGAAGATTGGAAACAACGAGTTATTGCGGAAAACTTGTTACATCCCCAGGTGATTTATGGTTATTTCCCTTGTCAGTCTGAGGGTAATACTTTGCATATTTATGATGTGGAAAATCATTCAGAAAGAGTTGCTAGTTTTGAGTTTCCCCGTCAGCGTTCTGGGAGAAGATATTGTATTGCTGATTTCTTTGCACCAAAGGATTCGGGAATTATGGATGTTTTCCCCATGCAAGCGGTGACTGTGGGAGAAATTGCGACGGAGTTTGCACAAAAGCTATTTGCTGCTAATGAATACACTGATTATCTGTATTTCCACGGTATGGCGGTACAGGTTGCGGAAGCTGTGGCAGAATGGACTCACGCTAGAATCCGCCGGGAGTTAGGTTTTGGTGATTCTGAACCTGATAATATTCGGGATATTTTGGCGCAGCGTTATCAAGGTTCTAGATACAGTTTTGGTTATCCTGCTTGTCCGAATATTCAAGACCAACATACACAGTTGCAGTTGTTAAATGTTGACAGGATGAAGATGTATATGGATGAAAGTGAACAACTTTATCCTGAACAGTCTACGACGGCAATTATTGCTTATCACCCTGTAGCGAAGTATTTTACTGCTTAGGTTTTTATCCCCCTTCGTTGTTTGATGGAGGGGGAGTTTATATTTTTTATTCTCACGCAAAGACGCAAAGGCGCAAAGGAAGAAAGAGAAAGTTAAGAATGTGGTAAGTTATATGTTCGGATTATCGAGATGATTGTCAAATGGATTCTAATTTACAAACTGAACTTTCTACGATATTATCCCAGTATCAAAATTCTTTTATCAATAAAGTTTATGCAGATGAAAATAATGAATCTGATATATTAATGAATGTTTTTTCTCTGACAGCAGAAACTAAGCGAAAAATGGTCAGTATTGGGGAACACAATTGGGAAGGTGTTGGCAGAAAATTGTAACAGCAATTTGTAAGTATCACTGTCCAGACTTTAAACAACCTTTCAAAATCGAAATAGAAGAAGGTGGTAAACATAGTGAACCATGTGATTTAATTGTTGGAAAGTATGCAATTGACACTAAATATCGAATAGGTTCAGGTGAAGATGCAACGCATAAGAAACTTATTAGATATAGTAAATATCTTTCTAAACAGGGATATGTTCCCATACTTTTAATATTGAGAAATGATAACTTACCTGCTGCCATTACTGCTTGTAAATCAGCTAATTGGCAAGTTTTAACAGGACAAGAAAGTATGGATTTTATTCATCAGATTTCTGGTATTGATGTCAAAACTTTTCTAGAAAATAACGCAGGACAATATAAAGTAATTTAACATTGTCTTGCTTGATATTTATATAACCTACTAGGTAATTTTAATCAAGATTTTTGCATTACTACTATTGTATCATGTTTAATTGTTCCTGCCCAATCCACATTTCTAGGAATATTCAACTTTCTATTTTTCAATAATAAATGAAATCTAAAAACCTCTTTAAATCCCAAATTTGTGGCAAAATCAGTTAATGAATCAGCTACAGGAATATCAACTCCACAAATCTTACTCACATCTCCCACTGCAAAACAATAATAACCTCCTGATTTTAATTGATGATATGCACTATGAAAATGTTGCTGCATATCCATAAAATATTTATAAACTACTCTCGCTCTTAATTGATTTTGTCCTTTACTCGCTTTATACTTATCTCCATTAAATATTTCTATAATCAAATTATCAAGCTGATTATTTCCTGTTTTCCCCAGTTGTTTATATTCAACACTGGAAATTCTTTCTGTACCAATTTCTTGAGAACTTAAATTTAATCTGTCTTGATTATTTTTGACTAAATTTAACCAATGTAACTCAAATTTACTCGCCCAAATATAATCAATTGCATTAATATACGGTGGAGAAGTAACTACAGCATCACATAAACAATTTCTATCTAAATTTCTCGCATCTTGTGATGGTACTTCTTGAATATCACTATCATCCCAATCAAACTGATACCATTCTGAAAGTGCTTCTATAATTTTATCAACATAAAACTGAAAATACTTAAATACATCCTGACGATTTCTTTGGGGAATTTCTTTGACATGAGAACGTCTTGCAGCTAATATCATTCCTTCATTCATATCAGAACATTTTCTCACTGTGGATGCTAAAGCTAGTAATAAAACGGGTTGATAAACTGGGTTAGATAATAATATTTGACTTTTAATAATTTCCAATCCTACTTGTACATCCTTTTGAAACCATAAATCTTTATTACTAAAATCAACACTATGTTGTACAGTTTCTTGATGATATGATTCTGTGACTATTGTTTGCGACTTTGCCAAAATATCAATTAGTGGTAAGCGAGAAGTTTTAACTCTACAAATTAACTGACTTAAAGGATTATTATCTGACCAAATAATTTTTCTGCCTAATTTCAATACTTCAATTATACTTGTTCCTGAACCTGCAAATGGTTCAAGAACTACTGCATTTTTTGTAGTGTATTTCTGTAAAAACCAAGCAGGAATTTCAGGAATTGTTTTTGCAGGTTGAAATCCTAATGAATAAACTTTTATTGGTGAATTTCTCTCTAGAGAAATATAAGAACCATTGGGTAAATTATCAGGAATATTATATTTAATTTCCAGATAGGATGTTTCATTTTTTTGATTTATCTCAGAGAATATTTCGTTGTTTTGATGATCAGGAAAAAGTGATAATTGCTTCATGATTTTTGAATGTAGCGGGTGATTTTATTATAACTAATTGGCTATATATTATATTCTTGAAAAACAAAAACTTGAATCCCAGATTTAGGTTGATTATTTTTTTTGACCCGAATTAGCCGATTAGTAAAATCTGGATTTTCACTCAGGCAATTGTGCAGTATTTGAGATTGTCCTAAATAATCCCGGTCATCTTTACAAATGATAATACCACTATGATAAATTCCTGTTTGATGAAGTACAATAAAATCATCTCGATTTAATGTCAGTAAAACTCTTTTTTCCTGAGTTGCAAACACCAAAACTTCATCATCTGGAATACCTTGATTTGCTTGTCTTGCTTCATAGGAAGTAAGCACATCATATTTCATCTGCCGCAATTGTCGAACAATTTCTAGAGGAAAGTTTTCATCAGCATACAATCTCACCATCAATCATCCTCGTTTTGAGCAGTTATGGTGAGATCAATTTCTGAGCGATGTTGTTCATAATAATTCCAAGCTGCTGTTAAATCTTCAGATGTCAGACTGGGATAATTTTGCAACAATTCTGCCTCATTTGCTCCCTGCTGACGCAACGAAACCAATACCCATACAGGAATGCGGGTATTACGAATACAAGCATGACCACCACAAACTCCAGGCGTTTTCTGCACTGCGTTTAGTTTAAGACGACTTTCTAAAAGTTTTCTTTCTTCTGGGGAAAGTGCCTCAATTACTTGTACAAGGGAATCAACCAATCGCGGATTCATAGTTTAAATTTTAGTGTCTTGAAATTAATATGATATTTTGCATTACTACTATTGTAGTATATTTCATAGTTCTTCCCCAATCAATATTTACAAAATATTTAATAGAAATATTCATGAAAACTGATTCTATTTTTTATCGCATTTTTCAAACTTGACCTCAATTTTTTTTGAACTGATAAATTTACCAGCTAGTGAAGCAGATATTTATAATTTTGGGTCTGTTGAACTCAAACAAACAGCATTTAGAATTGATGGTGTATTTCTACCTACAAATAATCAAAAAGAACAACCTATTTATTTTGTAGAGGTACAATTTCAAAAAGATAAGGAAAAAGAAGTTACTGCTTTAGCGATAACTTTATTATCAAAAGCTAGGTCAGATTTACCGGATGAAAGATTGCAAAAAAATTTGCTAGATTTAATTCAGACTATTGTTTCCTATAAATTACCCCGTCTCAGTCCCCAGGAGTTAGCAAGAATATTTAGTATTAGTGATTTAATAAATACCAGATATTATCAAGAAGTGCGCTATGAGGAGGCTTTAAATTACACTATGCGTATAATTGAACGGCGTATAGGTGGAGTTAGTCAGGATTTACAAGTAAAAATTAATCAGTTATCTGTGGAAAATTTGGAGAATTTAGGTTTAGCATTGTTAGATTTTACCAGTATGAATGATTTGGTTATTTGGTTGAATAATCAAGCGAGTTCAGATGGTTAAATCTATCACTTTTTCCTTTGTAACCAATGAAATACTTCCTCAACTGTGATTATTAAATTCACTCCTTCTAAAACTGGTAATTTATCTGTTCCTGTTAACAAATCTGGTAAATTATGAGGTTGATAAACTAAAATTGAACGTTCACTTGGATCAAGCAACCATCCCAGTTTTGTACCATGTTTAATACAATGTAAAATATTGCCAGTTACCTTAGTTTGACTTTGTGCAGGTGACAGTATTTCAATTACCCAATCTGGGGCAAAATTAATCCCACTACTAACAATATCACCACTTTCATCTAATGGTATTTGATCAGTATTAATCACTGCTACATCAGGAACTACAGAACGGTTTCCAAAGCTACAACGCAGTTCTGGAAATGCTTCATAATTACTTGTTGCTGTGTCAATTACTCCAACTAAACGTTTTTGTAATAAACTGTGTTTACCACCACCCATCGGTTTTTGAATTGCTGCTGAGTTAATATATTCCCAAGCTGGTGACTCATCAATAAAACCCAGCTTTAAAAATTCTTCTATGGTAATGATTTTGGCAACTGTTGTTGTCATTATATGGACATTTCCTCAGATTGATCTGGTGATGGTCAGAAATTACTGAACTTTTATTAACCCTCCTTAATTAGCTCAAATATTGTTAAGTAAATTCAATTAACTTAAAACCCCAAGGATGCAGAGCAGCAAGCACTATTTCTTTATCTACACCTTCATAAGCTTCCCATTCAGAATGGGGATCTTTAGGATGTCCGTCACCAACATGACCTGCAACTTTGATAATTGGTAAACCTGCTAAATTATCTCGCTCCATTCCTTTGGGAAGTGCTAGTTCTAGTTTATGTCCTACAAACTTCGACATACTGGTATCGGCTACAGATTCACGAATTAAACAAATATCCCCAGCTGTTCCCCAAGTAGTTTGGTAGATGTAGAGGAATGATATACAGGTTTCTGGTCTAATTGCTCTTTTAAAAACTTTCATTATCTTTAACCTTTGCACTTTTAGTAAATAAATTATAAAAGAAATTATAAAAGAAATTATATAGGTATTTTTGGAAGAATTCGGCAGTTATAGCAAGAGTCAGGAGTAAAGCCCTGTTGTATTTAAAATCGCTAATATTCATCTATTTATCAACCGTTATATCAGGCTGTGACTTGATTTACCAGATTTTATCAATGATTTTTTACCATTGCTTATTGACTTTTATTCCTAAAAGTTCTACATTGTTTTCTCGAACTAATTGAAACTTATTTGCAAAAATACTGAGAATTCTTCCTAATGAATAGTCATAAAACTAAGGTCAACAAGAAAGGTCTATTTGCTGCTGGTGGGGCGTTAGCGGCTGCTGCTAGTATATTTTTGGGTACATTTGGGGAAATAGCACCAACTACGGCTAACCTTGCTCCTAAACAGTCAGCACCTCAGTTACTGGCGAAAAAACAAGACGGTATAACTATAGTTTTTCCTACTCGTAAGGACGCGCCTAATTTACAAATTCAGGCAAATAAGGTGGCTAACTTTTTATCAAAAGATTTAGGAATAACTGTCAAAGCGCAGATTAGTGATGAAACCGCTGCGGTGGAAGCTTTAAGAAGAAATAGTGTTGATATTGCTTTTTTGAGCAGTCGCCCCGCTTTAAAAGCTGAAGAGTTGGCAAATGCGCGCTTACATTTAGGTGAAATTAGAGCAAAGTATTCTGGAAGATATACTTATTGCTCAGTGTTCCTGGTTCCCAAAAATAGCTCCTTGCGGACTATGGGAGATCGGAAAGCGACCTTAGCTCAGTTGCGGGGTAAAAAAATGGCCTTTACTTCCCCTACTTCTAGTTCTGGGTTCTTATATCCTACCAGTGAGTTAATTAAGTATAAGTTAGTACCTAACCGCGAGGGGCTGGATCGTTTCTTTGGACAGGTGGCTTACGGTGGTGATTATACTAAAGCTATCATGGAAGTAGTACGTGGTAGAGCGGATGTAGCGGCTGTTTCCGAATATGCTCAGTATCCTCCATACATTACTGATGCAGACCGGAATAAGTTACGGGTATTGTATAAAATCTGTGGTGTTCCTGCCCACGGAGTTGTATTTAATGATGAAATTCCAGTAGTTTTGCGGGAAAAAATTATTAAAGCTTTACTCAAGTTAAATAAACCGGAAAATAACGATTTGTTGAAAGGCTTGTATAATTCCACGGAATTAGTGAGAATTGATCACAACAGACATTTACAACTTGTCCGTGAAGCTGTGAAAAATTTAGGGATGGATTAGTTGAAATCAGTAGGGGTTGAGGATTACAATTTACCCCTACCTGAAAATTTCACAAGTTACCAATTATTTATTAAATACTAATTACCAGCGTGAAACTGATTGAATGTCATAACCTTGAGACAGCTTATGCTGCATCTTTAAACCGTCCTATTCTTAACAATATTAATCTAGAGATTGAACAAGGTGAGTTTGTAGTTTTGTTGGGTTTGAATGGTGCGGGTAAGTCTACATTGTTGCGATCGCTGGTAGGTTTAGTTCCAGTAGCAAAGGGAGAAATATATATCAATGGTTTAGAAATGACTGCCCAAACATTACCGAAAATTCGCCGTGATGTGGGGATGTTGTTTCAAGGTGGGGGATTAATTCGTCAGTTATCAGCTATTGATAATGTGCTGTGTGGTCGTTTAGGTTTGAGAACAACTAAACAAACTTTATTTGGGTTTCCGAAACGCGATCGCATCCTAGCCCAAGAGTTATTAGAACAGTTGGGTTTAAAAGAGCAAATTTATCAAAAAACCAGTCAACTGAGCGGTGGACAACAACAAAGAGTAGCGATCGCCCGCGCATTAATTCAATCACCACAAATATTATTAGCTGATGAACCAATCACAGGTTTAGACGTAGTTGCATCCCAACAAGTAATGCAAATTTTAGCGGCACTTAACCAAGAGCAAGGTTTAACTATTATCACAGTTTTGCATGATTTAGGGATAGCCGCAGAATATGCCCAAAGAGCCATAGTTTTAGAAGCCGGACAGGTGGTTTATGATGGCAATTGTGATAACTTGCAAGCTCAATTTACTCAAGTTTAAATTTAGATGAAAAAATATTTTAATTCTCCATTAATATCTCAATTCTTACACCGTTACTCCTGGTTGATCAACCTTGTAATTGTGCTAGTGATGGTGGTAATTTATGTTTGGGCGTTGCAAGGATTAAAAATAGATTTAGCCCTGCTACAAGAAAGCTTCCCTTTTATTATTGATTTTATTTCTAGGTTATTTCCCCCTGACTGGAGAGTGGTGAGAGTCGCTATTGACGCATTAATTGAAACTGTGCAAATGTCCATCTGGGGAACTACCGTTGGTGCGATTCTTTCCTTACCAATTGCGATCGCCAGTGCTAATAATGTCGCACCTTTGTGGTTACGCTGGTTAGCTAATTTACTCCAAAATGTGGTTCGTTCCGTTCCTTCCATTATTCTGGGTTTAATATTTGTAGCTGCCACAGGTTTAGGCGCGCCCGCAGGGACTTTAGCCCTATGTATTTATACCATTGGTTATCTTGCTAAATTTTATCAACAAGCGATCGAAGCAGTAGATTCTCGTTCTGTAGAATCTTTACAAGTGATTGGTGCATCGAGAATACAAATAGCTCAATACGGGATTTTACCCCAAGTCATACCCTTGGGGTTAGGTTATACATTGTGGATGTTTGAGTATAATATTCGTGCTGCTTCTGTTTTGGGTGCAGTAGGTGCTGGTGGGATTGGATTTAAATTAAAAAGTTATATAGACGGCTTTGAATATACAAAAGCTACAACCATGATGTTAGTGCTGTTGGTAGTAGTGACAGTAATTGATGTGATCAGTAGTAAATTACGCCGTTACTTGGATTCAATGTAATTTGTCAGCAATCAATAATTAGATCATAAATTCAGTAGCTAAACTTGGAGCATCTTTTGATTGGGAGCGGTAAACTTGGAAAGACCCAGGGCGGTTAAACTGAAAGTAACTATGCTTGAGTCCTTTTTATCCCGTACAGCCCTAATTTTTATTTCCGGTAGTCTAGCGGTTTTCGGCGTTGCTTGTAGTAACAGCCAACCAATGACAAAATCTGTGAAAAGTCCTCAGCCTTCTATTTCTCAGTCGTCTGTTCCTCAGTCGTCTGTTCCGTCTGGTAATTTGGCTGCAATTCGACCACCCTTGAAAGTGCCACCAAAGCCATTACCAGAGATAGAGGTAGAGGTAGAAGCACCACCAGCAAAACCTAGTCCTTTACAATTGGCACTGGAAAAAGCTAATGGTGCAGAGAAGATTAGTCAGTCTGCTCAATCTCCAGAGGATTGGGAATTGGTAGCGAGTAAGCTTGAGAATGCGATCGCTCTACTGCAAGACGTAAAAAGGGATAGTCCCAATTTTCCCTTTGCTCAAAACAAAATTGCTGAATATGAGCGGGAAATTCAATTAGCCATACAAAGAGCTAATCCCAGTCAAGGCGAAATTTTAGAATCAGAGCCAGAAGTAGCTGTTGCACCTCCCCAGGTAACACCCAAGCCGCAACGTTATTCAAATCCTGTTCCCATGCAGTCAGGGCAAACACTACCACCACCACAGCCCATTTTTCCTGCTTCGGAAATTTACGCCTATAACCATCAGGTATTTATCGCCCCAATTAAACGCCGAATTGGTGGTACTCCCATTGTGGAAGTTACTTTGAATGGTAAGCAACGATTTGAGATGATTGTGGATACAGGTGCAAGTGGCAGTGTTATTACCCAAGAAGTAGCTGATGCTTTAGGTATAGTACCAGTGGGTACTGCTAAAGCTAACACTGTTAGTTCTAAGGGGGTAGAGTTTCCAGTCGGCTACTTGGATTCCATGGAAGTTGGGGGAGTCAAGGTAAATAAAATTCCTGTGGCGATCGCTGGCAAAGAGTTGGAAACGGGATTATTAGGACATGACTTTTTTGGTGACTATGACGTTACCATCAAGCGCAATGTCATAGAATTTCGTCCCCAAACTCACTCAGAAGCTAATCCTTCAGAAATGCCACCAACTGAACCAACTTCTGCCAGGGGCTTCCGCTTTGTAGAATCTCCTTCGCCATAGTCACACCTTGAGCGTGATTCAACCAGGGAACTACACCAGCTACTTGCAAGGCCAAGGAAGCATTCAGCACCACAGCATCCTGTTGGGCTGGAGTTCCTTTCCCTTGCAGGACATTGGTCAGAATTTCCGCATTTTCCGCTACATTTCCACCTTTTAAGGCTGTAATCGGTGCTGGTGTCGCACCAACTTCTACCGGGTTGATGGTGGTTAACTGTACTTGGCCATCAGATAAAACCGCCAAGTCAGTGATATCTCCTAACCCGACCTCATCCAATTTTTCCCGACCATGTAAAACTATGGCTTTTTGTGTTCCCAACAGGTTTAAAGCTTGAGCCATAGTTTCAATTAATTCCGGAGCAAATACGCCAATTACCTGCCCGGTCGGACGCAGAGGATTTACTAATGGTCCGAGTAAATTAAATACTGTCCGCACCTTTAAATTTTTCCGTAATGCAGCCACAGCTTTTAAGGCTGGATGCCAACCAGGGGCAAATAAAAAGGTAATTCCCACCTCTTTTACTGCGGCCTGAACTTTTTCACTAGGCGCTTTTAAGTTCACACCCAAAGCTTCTAAAACGTCGGCACTACCCGTTAAACTGGAGGCGGAACGATTACCATGTTTAGCCACGGGTACACCAGCAGCAGCGGTAACAAAAGCCACGGCTGTGGAAATATTAAAGGTTGATGCTCCATCTCCACCAGTTCCACAGGTATCAACTAGGGGTGTGGGTAGTTGGATATTGGTCTCTGTACTAACGGATAGAGACTTTAATACTTCAGCCATTCCCGTTAATTCTTCGGCTGAAACTCCTTTGAAGTTTAATGCTGTTAAAATCGCTCCTGATAGTTCTAGGGGGATGGCTTCGTTGATCCATCCTTGCATCAATTCCGAGGCTTGGCTACGGGATAAAGATTGACGCTCTAATAATTGTTTTAATAGGTTTGACCAAATAGTAGGATCTGCTGTGTTTGTCATGGTTGAGGTTTTTTAGATGTTGGAAGTAATCCTACCTAAAAATGGGGTTTTTTGGTTTTTTGATGACGAACCACAGAGGCACAGAGGACACGGAGAGAAAACATTCTATAACTATAGAAAGATTGAATGAAGCACGTTAGCGAAGAGGAAGAGGAAGCAGGATAAAAGAGTTGTTTATGTCGGTTGTGTGGGGTAGTTACTGATAAATAGTTCCTGTCCTTTTTCGGCTGTTTTTTGTTTATAGTTATTCATGCCATATTGTAATTCCCATTCAGAAATATTAGCCCATTGAAAATTATCTCTAATTTGTGGTGAATCATCATAGGTAATTAGATATTGATGTGGACATTGTTTGACTTCTTCTGCAAATTTTTGATGATTAAATCCAATGTGTAGGTTTCCTCTATTTCCATATAATTTCGATTTTTCAGCTTTTAAATATGGGGGATCTAAAAATATAAATACGTCTTTACCTTCCGCTGTTAATAGTTGGCTGTAATCTAAGTTGGTGATTTTTACATCTGTTGTTAAGATATGCTCTAATTTTTCTAGTCTTTCTATTGATGAATCTGTAAAGCGTTTATGAAAAGCTTCTAGGGAAAATCCACCTGATTCTATTGTTCCGGAAAAGGTAATTCTATTAAGGATAAAAAACCGGACTGCTCTTTCTAAATCTGATAAAGTGTTGACATCTACATGAGCTAATTCTGTAAATAGTAATTTACCATCTTTATGTGTTTCTTTGATATGTCGAATTTCTGCCAATAATTTTGATAATTCGGTTTGAGCTAAATACCAAAATAAATAGAGTTCTCTGTTTAAGTCGTTAATCCAAATGTTTAATTTGGGGATTGTTTGTTTCAGGTAAATAAAGACAGAACCACCACCAACAAAGGGTTCTCGAAATTCCTGAAAGTTTGTTGGTAACCGTTGGGATATTTTTTTGATCGCTCTGTTTTTTCCACCGGGATAACGGAGAGGGCTTTTAATCATGAGATAATTATCTTGACGAATCAATTTACTAGGAATAAAGTGATAAAATTAACCAAAAACATCATAACATTATCATAATAAATCAACTTACCATGACTCGTTCTGCACCCTACCAACCTTTACTACTGAGAATTCTGCACAGTTGCAGTGGTATTTTAGCAATTACAGCGATTATCACCGGATTTTTAGTTTACAACACCTTTGATAAAAGATTTGGTAAGATTCCCATTCCGAAAATTAATCCCATTCAAGATATTCATGGAACTGCTGGTTTATTTTTCTTGTTATTATTACCAGCTTTGGTAATTTATAGTTTTCATATTGGACAAAGACGTTTATTACAAGCTGATTCCCTTCAACAACTTTCACAATTTAACCGTCCTATTTGGTGGGTAAGTCTACAACGTTTGGCTAACACTTTGATGTTAATTGCTTCAGTTTTGGCGGTAGTATCTGGCAGAATGATGAAAGAAGAATGGCTACCATTAGGAGAACTAAATCATATTTGGTATTCTTTTCATTTAATAGCTTGGTTGTTAATGGTTTTTTGTTTAGCGATTCATCTATTAATGTCTGCTAAGGTAGGTGGTGTACCATTATTATTATCAATTATTTCCTGGAAATTTCGACCAGAAGATAGTCCTAAAAATTGGTTTAGTTCTCTACGTAGTTGGTGGGTAAATTTTCCTAGTAATGTGAAAGGGGAAGTTGGTCAGGTAATAGCAAATAATTTAGTTTTGGGAATTGTTGAGGTGTTTGTATTGGTGGGAATTGTTGCAGCTTTCTTATTACCTTTATTTTTTGCTGGTGGTGAGTAGTGAAGTTGATATAAAGATTTGTAATAAACTCAAAATCCTCTCTTTACATCTTCTTAAAACCACACATTTATAAATGTTTACCCATATTTTTATCTATCTTTAGTAACATCCACTGCACTACCTTTAGCAAGATACATAAACAATAAATATTCTTCAGAATAGGGTGATATAACTTTTGATAGGAATCACAAAATGAAAGTTTTTTCACCCGCTACTTTTCTGGCATTTTTAGCTACTTTTGCTATCGCAAATATACCCAAAGATTTTCAAGCTACAAATACAGAAGCAACTCTATTTGCTCAACAAAATCCCGATTCTACACCTAAACCAACTACTACACCAACAGAACCTCCTAGTCCTACCCCTCCTCGCTAAAAGCAAGCTGTGTTTACCTTAAAGAACGAAATATTACCCTTCCAGGATTTTCTTCTTGGTTAATTTTCACATACAACCGTAAACAAGCTAACACCTCTCCTGGTGTTCCACCATAATCTAGTTGTAAGTCATCTTTGGAATACGCGCAGATATCAGCATAAAGACCGGATAATTGTTTAATTTTGACATCATGACCGGCTTTGATAGCTTTATTGGCTACTTTTTTCAGTATTCGTCGCGATTCCTGTTGCAGTTTTCCCCACCAAGAATAACGTTCTGCGGGGGGAAGAAATACTAGGGAATGTATGGCTTCATCTATGTCAATCCAAGCACGTAGGTTTAATATTAGGTCAGTATTTTCCTCAGTTTTTTGGGTACGTTGTAAGCGATCTTTCAATGTTTGCAGATACAATTGATGTTGTTCTGGTTGAAATTTTAAAGACACAATATCAAAGCTAAAGACACTTTTTAAAGCATGATGTAAATCTGGTTCTATTTCGATAAATTTATGATATAAAATGGAAAATCCTGCTAATAATTTTAATTCTTCTGATTGATAATTTTCAGCTATTTCTGATTTCAAAAAAGCTTTTTTAGATAAACATAAACCCCTAGCTGCAACAGTTCCATTTAAACCAGGATAAATAATTTCATCTTTAATAAAAGGTAAATGTTCAAGATTTACATAATCCTGTGTTGCACCAACTTTTTGGGCAATTTCTAAAGCACGGTTTTTCCAAATTGTGCCTAAATCTTCAGGAAGTCTTAATAATTTACGATGAATTTCTGACCACAATTCAGCATCATTTTGACTTTCCAAGGGTGCATATCCCAAGTAAAATTTTAGTTCTAAGTCAGTTTCAAATATAGTTTTTAATTCACTTAATACATGACTTGGTTTAGATTCATCAATAACTGTTTTTTCTGGAAGTGTTACAGGTTTTAAAAGTTCGTTTATTTCTGATATTACCTGTTCACATAATTGATTTCCTGGATCATTTGGATATTCTTTTTTAGCTTGATTTAGAGTGGCTTTTAGTCCGTGCAAACTCAATTTTAATACTTGAGAAATTTGGGAGTTTTCTGTTGCTAATAATTGTTGTAAATACTGCATTTTTATGACAATAATAAATTGAAAAATCAGGGTTTAGCAGTGCTAAACCCCTACAATTGATAACTAATTAATGTATTCCGCAGAAAGGATCGCGTTCTTTATCAATTTCGTTGGGTTGTAGTTCTAATTCTGCGCGATAAACACATCCTGCTTCTTGTAAACATTCTTGATTATGCGATGTCCAATAGGGTACTTCACCGGCGTGCATTCTTAATATACCTTTGTGATCAAGTGTGACATGATATTGGCAGGGATAATCTGTGCTAATTTCTGGTTTAGTTAATGCACCTATTCTGATCCATTTTTTGGTGTTGGTTTCGCTATCAGTTTGATAAATATAAAAGGTGTGTTGATCATTTTGGGGAAAGGGAGGTAATGGGTTACTAATTAAGCCTTTTCCTGGTTCGTTTACTCCATCTTGTAAATAGTGAAACGTTTGTAGAGATTGATCTTTATTGTTATCAACTGCAAATACTAAATGATAGGCATTTGGTTGATCAACTGTAGCTGATTCTAATACATTGATGGCTATATCACCATCTTTTAAATCTTGATGTGGTTGTTCAACAGCGATATTCCATGTTAATTGTCCGTCGGTAAATAAATCTACTGATTCTGAATTTTCAGATATAACTGAATTGATGTTAATTCCTGGTACATCTATTAAATAATGGGGACTACCTTGAGAAAGTAAAACACTAAATTGCAAGGTTTGATCTATTTCAAATTGAACTTTAATTTTTTTGAGAAATTCTGGTTCTTCCATTCCTAATTTCTCCATTAAATTTTTACCATCAAAGCTACCCCAAAGTCTTAATTCTCCATCTTCGTAGTCTTGACGATAGATAATATTTGTTAATTGGATACCTTGCCAATTTGTTCGCACTTTGGCGACACTTTCCCATGATGCAAGTTGATAAAGTTCTTGTCCAGCGTTAAATATGGCTAGGAGTTCGTTACTTTGGGTTTTACGTTTAAAGTTGCAAGGTAAGTAATAAAATAGGTTTTTGACATCTATTTCTAGTTGGTTTGCACCCTTACGTAAAAGACTTTTTGATTCTTCGGGATCAAATCTTAATCTTCTTAATTTTTCAGCGTAACAAGCACCAGCAGAAGTTGCTAATTTGGTGAATTCTAACACAAAGGTAATGCGTTCTGGGTTCCAAACAAAGTAAGGCGATTTGCTAAATTCTTGGTAAATATATTTTTGCACTAAGTCTAAATTGCAAGTTTTACCAGAGAGAATTAACCAATCTACTTTTTGTTTATTGTCTGTATTTAAACGGCTTTCCATTAAACCTTTAGCAATACCAATTGCTTCTTTAATGGCGGAAATTGCAGACCGTTCAAATTGCTGACTATCTAATGTAATAGAAATGGCATCAGGGATAATAATTTGACATTTAATGGCACTTTGGGTGAGGAGTTCATTAATTTGTTGTTCTTCCAGGGTGAAGGTTAATAAAGAACCATCTCCTGGTAATTTTTGTCCTAATTTAAGTTTGGCAGTTTCGGCATAATCCCACAATGTGTAAAATGTTTGTAGTCTTTGGGGTGCTTGTTGCCAACGGGTTGGTAAGACTTTTTCGGCTGTGTCTAAGGCATCTTTAAAAGCTACGTCACCTTCAGGATTTTCTTTATCTACACATTTTAATAAACTACCACTTTTGAATTTACCATCTTCTAAAAAGCGTTCATTTAATTCTGAACTAATTAAGTCTTCGAGTTTATCGCTTTCGATATCACCGTTGGTTATTGCTGTTAAGAGAGAATCAGCGATGGCAATTTTTAAAAGTCGGAATATTCGTAAGGTAATTAATTCACCACCTAGTTGTAAATGTCCCGAAGAACCTAACAATTTTGGGGTGAGTTTATAGTATCTTCCTCCTAAACCCCTGTCTTCATTATCAGCAAAATAAGGGGTTTTATCTTCTAATGTTAATTCGATTAATGCTAGGTCTGTAGTTCCCCCACCGATATCTAAAACTAGAACATTTTGTGACCATTTATTTTTTTCTTGGCGACAACGAGTTTTAAAAGATTCAATGCCAATATTTAAGTTGCCACCAAATTCTCGCCAGAGGAAAAAGATAGCTACAGAAACTGCTTCATCATAGGCAGTTTGTACATCATCAATTCCTAATTCTTCCACTAAGGCTTTAATTTCTTTCCGCACTACTGGAGGTGCAACGGTTGGATAGGTGAAAACTCCTGTTAATAAATCACCTTCGGAAAATCTTCTTCTAGCACGTTGACGATAATCTTCTGTTAATTCTATTAAATGCGCCCATGCTGCTTGAATTAATTGATTAACTTCTATATTATTTTCTTCTTCATTTAGGATAATTGGGAAAGTGCGATTTTGACCAAAATAACGTTTGGGGGAGTGATGAAATCTGCTGATAATATCTTTAACTGAGGTAATTGTACCTTGAGCGATCGCTTTTTTTCTATTATCCCTTGCTTCCCTTCCCATTTGTAATTTTAAAGGTGCAATTTCTGAAACTTCCATTTCACTGGGAATTTCTGTTTCCCTTCTGTTAATATCTAAAACCACAGGAATTAAATTTTGTGATTCTAAAGTGGGAACTCGAAAAACTTCATGATAGATTTGATAAAGTTTTTTGCTAACAGCGCGACGAAATCTGTCACTATTTCCTAAACATAATTCAATTTGGCGAATAGCTTCTAAAAATATTTCTTTGTTATCACTTTCAAAAACTTCGCTTAATTCTTCTGGTTCAATTTCTAAGTTTTTACTAATATTAGCAATAAACTTTTCCCACTCATTCACTCCTATATCTGGTAAAGCTGAATCCCCAGGAGAATTTAACCATTCTGCTAACCGCTGACGCAATCTTAATTCCTGTTCTCTGGGTAAAATTTCGGCAATTGGTACTTCTATAGGATCAAAAAGTGTAACTGTGGAATTAGAAGTTCCAAAATCTACCGCAAACCAACCAGGAAATCTTTTTTGGGGTTTTTCATTGAGTTTTTCACTCAGTTGTTGACTTAATTTATTTAGATAGGTATCTAATTCAAAAGGATTCATAGTTTTATTTATGGTTGTTGTTGTTTCAAAATCAGGTGTAAACCAAAGATTACAGGAAACGCCTAAATTCTTACGAATAGACAATATTGGTTTTCCTGTTACATCAGAATCAAAATACTCGACAATCACTTGTAGGTCACAATTAACTTTTTCGGTTAAAGGTTTTTCTAACTGATAAGAACTTTGACCTAGTTGACATAAATTAGAGATTTTCTGAGGTGTTGTAGAGTTAAAGTATTTATATCTTTTTTGAATTTCTGCTGCTAATTCTGTCGGTGTTCCTTTAACGCTACAAGTAATACTAGAAATATGAGGAATATTACTATTAGTAGCGATAATTTGGATAGCAGGTAAATCCAAACTTTGATTTTCTTTAACTCTGAGTTGATATTTAGGTGGAAGCCGAATTTCCACAGGCATAATGTGAACAGGTGAGAGGGAACAGGTGACAGGTGACAGTAAATAAAGCAACCAGTTACTAATGACTAATAACTAATAACTAATAACTAATAACTAATTAAAAATACTCATAAATATCGCTTTCCTTAATTGAAGCAATATCAGCAAGAATTTCTAACCAAGTAGGAATTGCTAATTCTGGGGTGGAATCTCCAGCAGCAATATATCTGAGAAGTTCTTCTTGTTTAGATAGGTTTTGCAAACTAGGAATTATTTGATCTAAAATTCCTTCTAATTCTGCGTTTACTTGTTGATTAACTTCACTGACATATTGAACGAGATGTAAACTAGCACTAGCCATAATTTCATCACGTAGTCGTAATACAAAAAGTTGATGATTTGCAGCACGAGATGGGTTTTGATTTCTCTCAGGAGACCAATCAAATATTTGCCCAATATTGTGTTTTTCATCCCTTCTGGCTAGGGGAAACATGATGTCTGGAGAGATGGATTTATCTTGATGATTAATTTCCACAATAATCGCTTCTTTCCATTGATTTGGGTCACATCCTAAGAGGAGTTTATAAAATAAATCGGCGGCTTCAACTCCAAATTTATCTTCAATTAATTCTTCTGTTTTAGAATTGAGAATTTCCTGGAGTTTTTCCCGTTCTAAAACTAATTGATGGGCCAATTTATTCAATAAATCTACCACAGCTTGACGAATGCGATCGCGGGCAAAATCTTCTAATTCTTGAACTGTTTTTTCAAACTCTGGATAAAAATCATCACTCTTGGTCGGAATTGAATTATTGATCCTATTTCCTCGATCAAATAATTTACCAGCCGCACCTTTAGATTCAGCTAAGGTAATTGTCCCATTTTGAGCCTTATTAAATAATAAAGTCCATTGATGCCAATTGAGAATTCTATACGTTAATTCATCTTTGATAACATCACTAACTACCACTCCTCGTCTATCTTTCAGAGGTTCTTTACCTAATTCTTTCTGAAAGTTTCTGTAGGTTTTATCTAAACTTTCAATTGCCAAACGTAACTCAATAAATGCTGGACTATCGGCTGCGGGTATGCCTTGTTCATGGATTTCAGCGATGATATCTTTTAACAGTTCCTGCTGTTGATGAATGACATCAGCCGCCCTACGGGTATCTTCATATAATTGTTTTAAACCATGGGTAGAAACATGATTTTGAATCAATTCTCTGAGTTTACTAACTCCCCCATCTTGGGCAAAATAACCTAACTGTCTACCTAAAGGATTTTTCGGTTCATGTGTTAATAATTTCTCGCTTAATTTACCCCATTTTTCTTGTAATTTTTTGGAACGTTCCAGATAATCAGGATAATCTAAATTAGCTAAAAATTGTTCTGAACCAGCTTTCACAGTTGTGGAACGTTTAGATAATTCCGCTAAACCTAACAAGGGTGATAATAAAACAATTCTGTCTTTTTGATTTGTAAAAGCATCTGCACCATCAATAATAGTTTGCAGAACTTTTAACTTCTGAAAAATTGCCTCAGTTTGTAAAGGTTGAGAATTAGGATGATCTTCAATTAAAAAATCTAGAACTCTTTCCCCACCTTCACTATCTAAAGGTAATTGATCAAATCTTCCCACACCGACCAGAATTAAATCTTTTAAATCCTGTCCTGGACGTTGTTGCTGCATCATGGTAAATATTCTGTTAGCGCGATCGCTCCCCGGTGATTTACCATTTAATAAAACTAAAATTGTCTGTACCTGTGCCAATTCTCGCAATGATAAAAACGTATCCCTTGCACCAGAATTAGCCGCACCCAAACCAGGAAAATCTAATAATACAAATTCATCAGCACCAGCTAAATCCCAAATTTCCCTGGATATTTTTACCTGAATATCAACACGACGAATTAGATGAAAACTGTTTTGTAATAATTGAGTTTGGAGAATTTGCGGCGCACTAGGTAAACGAATATGTGCAGGTGGTAAATCTTCAAATTTCAAAGATTGAATCGCCATTGGTAATTCAATCAGTTGTAAACCTTCCTTAGCGGTAGCTGCATCAATGTGATAATGCTTACCACATAAAGCCTCACCATAGGCTTGATAAGCCCGTAAAAATAAGACTAACTCCCGTAAAAGATAGCGTAATTCTAGATTATTTGAACTGTTCCAAGCTTCCTCACACCAGTTAGAAATATCCTTACCAGTTTTGATTTTAGCAACTTGCAAAGATGGTAAACCTGCGGACACAGCGCGACGGTTTGCCTCTGCTAACATGAAATGTAAACACTCATTTACCCCTTCATGGGATAAATATTCAACAGTGTAATTATCTATTTGAGTTGTAACAAAACCATCTTGTGGTTTAATATGAATAGCGGTGACATTTCCGGTTGTGGGATTTTCACTCACCGGTAAAGCATCTGCATAGCCAATTAAACTACCTAAAAGTAAACTTTTACCGCTACTAAATTCACCCATCACACCAATTTTCACAGGTGAAGCGGCCAGTTCCATTGTCTTTTGTGCAGCCTCTCGCAAGCCCATGAGACAGTCATCCAGGCTAGTTGGAACCCAATCTTCTTGTTGGGAGGGACGTTGGGGTACAGAGTCAATTTTGCGGAGGATAAACTCACCGTACTCTTTAAACCTGGTTAGTTTGTCTAGTTCCATATAGTTGTTTCTGTCTAATCATTTTATCTGTGGGTTATAGCACAAAAAATGAAAACCTCCACTACTGATGCAACAAGGTGACAGGTGATAGGGGGTAGGTGACAGGTGATTGGGAAACCTCATCACCAAAAAACCCTACACCCATTCTTAACACTTAAACTTCCATAATCATGGGTACTTAATTGACTCTTGATTATCAGCAGATTTCACAGAGGAATCAGATAAAGGTTCTCCATACTGCTGGAAACCATGTCTTCTAAACAAACGTAGATTTTGAGGTAAAATTGCGATCGCTAACTGAGAAACTGGGAATTTTTTAGCTGCTTCGCGAGCGGAATAAATTATTTTGTGAAAAGGTATTTACACTGATCATATTTAAATAAAACTTTTTTTAGTCAATATATTATTATACCATTTCTTTATGAGGATGCGCTTTATTCGCGGATGTAGAGACGTTCCATGGAACCTCTCTACGGTATTTATTTGGCGCAACTTTACACAGAATTGGTATTACATAAATCAATAAATATAAAAGATATGATTTTTCTCACCCAGAGGCGCAGAGGACGCAGAGGAAAAGAAGTGTTATAATTGGTAAGTTATGGTTTTAATTTAGTGGATATAGCTATATGAATGATCAACTATATGAACAAGATTTTAACCTATGGCGAGAAACCGTCATTACACAAATCAAAGAAAAACATTTTCATGATATTGATTGGGAACATTTACTATTAGAACTCGATGATATGGGTAAATCGGAAAAACGGTCTTTCTTGAGTAATTTAACAATTTTAATTGCTCATTTACTCAAGTTAATTGTTCAATCTGATGCACCCGAAATGATGAAAGGTAGTTGGTACAGTTCTATTACTGAACATCGGTTTAGAATTAAAAAAGATTTACAAGAAAATCCTTCATTCAAAAACTATTTAAAGGAAGTGATTGATGTTGCTTATGCTGATGCTAGAAAACTGGCAATTAAAGAAGGTAAAAATGCTAAGTTAGGTGTGAGAAAACCAGATGAATCTGAATATCCTCTGGATTTACCTTTTAGTTTAGAACAATTATTAGATGATGATTTTTATGGAGATATGAATGGGGATAAATGATAGCAATTGTATGGGAGTTTGCAATTTATTGATGTATTATATATAAGTAAGCAATAAGATTTATAAAAGCTATGAAAGTGTGGTCTTATTTGCTTGTTTCTTTTGTTTGGTGGTGTTAATGCTGTAATTTTATCTGCAAAAGCTGAGGAAGTTTGTAAAGTTACTGATCCTACAGATACTCCTTTGAATGTAAGAGAAACCCCCAATGGTAAAATTATAAATCAATTAAAAAATGGCAAAGAAGTTTACATTCTGGAAATTGCCCATGATAATAAAGGAATAAGTTGGGCGAAAATTTCTGGTTATCACAATGGTAAATACAGGGTTTGGGGTTGGGTATTTAGAGAGTTTATCAGTTGCTACAATCGCTAATTATAGAATTGTAATTCTAAAGGTTGAGAAGGAATAATAAACATTATTTTATTGTATCTTGACAATATAGTTAAATGTTTTTTAACCTTTGGTAGCGTATTAGATAAATACCACAAAGGAAATAAAAAGAGCGATCACAAATAGTCCATTTTCTATCTTTAATAAAGGAAAAACACTATCAACACTCCACCCCCCAACAACATCCCCTACTCCCACATTATTCACCTGAGTCATATAATTGACACAAATATACCCCAATGGCCTGGTGATCCAACAGTTAAATTTACTACCGTTGCCCAAATCCCAGATCATGGTTATTACTTACGGGGGTTTTCCATCGGTGAACATAGTGCTACTCATATCAACGCCCCTAGTAGTTTTCACGGTAACGGAATTAGTATTGACGAATATTCTGCACCATCTCTCGTAGTACCTGCGGTAGTTATAGATATCTGCAAACAAGCTACAGAGAACCCAGATTATCTGTTAACTATCGCTGATATTCTAATTTGGGAAGCAGAAATTGGAGAAATTGCTCCAGATTCTACAGTTTTACTTTATACAGGCTGGCAACATAAATGGCTAGATAAAAACGCATTTTTAAACCAGGATGAAAAGGGAAATATGCACTTTCCAGGGTTTAGCAAAGACGCAACCCAGTTTTTAATTACAGAACGGCAAATTTCAGGAGTAGGAATTGATACTCACGGTGTAGATTCAGGACAGGAAACAAATTTTACTACCAATAGTTTAGTATTAGCAAAACCACGGATTGTCCTAGAAAACCTCACCAACTTAAATCAACTTCCACCCCAAGGTACTACCCTAGTAATTGGTATTCTCAGACTCCGTGGTGGTTCTGGTTCTCCTGCTGCGGTAATGGCTTTTTTTAGTTAGGTCAATAACTACTACTTTGGATATATTTCTAGATAGAATGCAGGAGTTTCTATATTAATTCTATATTAATTTTTCTGGCATTGGGAACAGGCTTGAATATATAACCAGTGTTAAAATCAAAAATAAGATCAAAGACATTCCTGAGTTAAATTGAAAATGACAATTACCCTTAATCACACTATAGTACCTGCAAAAAATAAAGAAGCAGCAGCACGTTTCTTTGCTGAAATTTTTGGACTAAAAGTTGATGAACCAATTAGTCATTTTGCTGCTGTTCATCTTAATCATCAGCTAACTTTAGATTTTGCTGATAGAGAAAACTTTGAATCCCATCATTATGCTTTTCATGTTAATGATGAGGAATTTGATCAAATCTTTGCACGGGTTAAACAAGCGGGTTTAGAATACAGTAGCGACCCTATGCACCAAAATAAAGGTCAAATTAACCATAGCAATGGAGGTCGTGGCTTTTATTTTTATGACATTGATGGTCATAATTTGGAATTATTAACCCGTGTCTAGATTTTCAGTGAGGGTATTTTTACTTCTTCACCAAAATATATGGTGTAGCATATTCAGGTAATTGGCGGATATATTGTTGAAATTCTTTGTAATCTTTAAAAATACCAGCCAAGTAATCTAGTTGATGTAAATTAGGTAAAAAAGCCCCACCTGTATCTGCAATTACTCCCATTCTTAGCTGTTTTTTACCACCTTGATTATATTCCATCACAATCACTCTACCCAAACCAATATTTAGTACATCTCCCGCAAAAGTAACCCCTGGTTCAATAGAAATTTTACTCTCTATTTTATGTCCATAACCTTTAATTCCATCAACTTTTCTAAAATACCAATAGCGTTTTTGTGATTTGGGATTTAATCCTTTCACATAAGAAATACCATTATTTCTATCTACATTAAAAAAGTCCTTTGTCCCATCAGTAAAGTTAACTAAAATTGTCCCTTGCATTAATGCTGATTCTAAACCTGCACGTGTTAAATATGCTATCGGTTCTACCTTGCCAAATTCTTTACCACCAGGTTCATAAATACCTGATAAAACATCCTGTTTTGTATATTTGGTGTAGAATTTATCTTCTTGAAGAAGATCATCCTTTAAACTATAAAGAGGAATGTTATATTTAGCAGTTTTGGTATGAGAACCAGTGTGGCTAAACACAGCATATTTTGTAATTCTCAGTTGTTTTTGTTGGGGTTTTTCAGGATTATAAGCAGACCATTTGATAACTCGGAAATTAGCATTAATAAAATCAGGATTTTGTAAACGAGTAGGACGATTATTACTAATATCTTCCTCTAACACAGTAATCATAAAATCCAATGTTTTGATGACTTCTTCTACTGTTACACCTTGACTTAATAAAAGTCCATTCCTAGAAATATCTGGATCTTTTTGTTGATACTTTTGAAAGTATTGTCTTGTATTATTGAGGACTGTTAATAAATCTTTTTGGTTAAAGTTGATTTTAGCAGTTGGTAATTTTACTGGTTGTAAAACCCGTTTACCATTAACACTATATTTGTATTTTTGCCATTCATCAACAACTGAATAAAATACAGATTTATCTTTAGCTTTTGATTGAGATTGTGTAATTTCCTGTTGGGTATTTGGTTGACTTATTTCTGGTTGTGCATAGATATTTTTATGACCTAAAATTACTAAAGAAAAAGCAACAATACCTGCTAAAATTTGAATCTTGCGATTGAATAAGATAGTCATAAGTCTCTGTTGGTAACTAAATTTATAAACTTGTTTTTATGCTTCAGGTAATACTTGATATAACCTCTGGCATTTGTATCATGATTTACTTTTATTTTTGGTCATAAAAGTAAAGGATAATCCCAATTAATAGCAGAAAATTTGAAATTATGCACTAAATATTTTTCTGTATCCATGAGAACTCGAATTTCTTCATTCCTGAGTTGAAAATTACTCATCCATTTCCTTGAGCGTCGCTAACGCAGAAGGAGACAAACGACTCAAATAACGGAAAATCCAATATTTAAAAATAGTGTTTAAAATCACTGGAAATGTAGCAATGAATAGAAATATAGCGTTTCTGCTTGCTGGTAAACCTAAATGGTTCGCTAACCCTTCTAAGAGAATTTCCCAACCATGGGGAGAGTGAAAACCAACAAATACATCTGTCACCAAAATAATTATAAAAGCTTTAGCACTATCACTTAAACCATAAACTACTTTATCTAACAAAGACTGGAGAAATACAATATCTTTTTTACTAAAAACAATCACCATCGCAAAAGCAACTAAGGAAATAATATCAGCAAATAAATTACTAATTACACTACTGCTTTTGTACCGAAATTCTTCTGCAATCTCAATTGCTTTGTTTTTTACCTGAACTTCAATATTTTCTGGGGAAAGTTCTGGCGCTTTCTTTAATAAACTTTTAAATTGCAGCTTTTTCTCAAAATCATGTAATTCATTGAGGGCTTTTTCCTCCATTTCCGAATTAACAAAAATTCGTGTATCATCATAAATAAAGTTTTTAAAAACAGGCTTAATTAATAATTCTTTAGAAAAATGTTGGGTTAATAATGGTAAAATTATTAACAACAATAAAAATTTAATTGCTCGTCTTGTCCTATTTCTAGAAGTTCTATACTTTTTCACAAAGTCTTCTTCTGCTTTTGGTGCAAAGTCCTGAGCAATTCTATTAAATGTTCTCCCAATTGAACGCGGAAACACACCAGTTTTTTGAGTCATTGGTGGTTCTTTGTCATCTAATTCTGAATTATTATTAAATTGTTGTTCATAATTAGATTCTGTTTCTGAAAATACCTCATATTCTGTGTTATATTTAGCTATGATTTCATCAATAAAATTGAGCTTCTCTATAACATTAGAATCTGATGTATTCACAAATTTAATTCCTAACTGAAATTCTGCTAATCTCACTTTAATAATAGCTATATTTCTGTTAAGATTTCCTTGCCAAAACGCCATGACATTTTCACTGTAACTCGCAAATTCAGGAGAAATTTTTTGACCATTAAACTGCTCATTTTCAATATGTTGAATAGCTTTAGCAGCTTGGTATGCTTCTAAAATCGCTCGTTCTGGAGTATTTACAAACCAGTTATTAAATGAGTGCCAGTTTTGGGTTAGTTTTTGACTAATTAATTTTGTACTGCGGTTTAAAAATGATCCTTTCATTTAAGCTACCTTAATTACCAGCAAAGTATAGATAATTATGATATTATTCCCAACCTTGCATTTCTACCAATTCTATACAGAGATTATTAATTCGTTCCAAATCAGGCTGAGAGTTTAATGTAGATTTTTCATAAAAATCATCCATTTGTTTAACTAAGTCTTCAGCCATTTTCATTAACTGTTCATAGGTGTAATCACCCCTAAGAATAGCTTTTAAATCATCCACATCACCAGCAATTCTTCTATCTACAATCACTTCTCCTGTTTGTAGTATTTCTAAACCACTACGCAGTAGTCTAATACAGTGCATTCCGTGTTTCAAATCATAACCTGATTTTCTTTCCATTTCCGCTCTGACTGGGTTTCTATTTTTTAACCAAGACTGATAAGCTTTCCATTCTCTTACAGCAATTTGATAACCTTGACTTTTTTGCAATAAGCGGATAAAGTCTTTCCGGCTATTAGTTAATTTTTGGGTATAGTCTAAAGTCTCATCATCTAATGTATATTGTTTTAAAACACCCTTAAAATCAATATCCGCTGTCAGTAATTTATATAATTCCTCTGATTCTTCTAAAAACTCTATTTTTCCTCGAATTAACAAATAAAGATATTCTAAAAAAGCATTCAGTTCATCTTTACTTAATGCTGGTTCTTCTTCTATGCCAAAATCTGAAGGGACGGGTTTTTTATTAGGTGGGTTTAATAACCATTTGCGATGGGTTTCCATTTTTTTGATTTGAGCAAAAGCATAACCAGAATAGGTATGTTTTACTTTCTTACTTAAAAATATATTTCTGTGGTTAATTAAATGTTGTCCTACATTTGTTAAAATAGGATATGTGGGCAACCAGAGTAATTCTAAAACATTAGGATTTGCACCTGCTAATAAATGCAATATCTTCCTTAATTCATAAATAACTGTATCTTGATTCCCATCTATGAATGGGAAAATACCTGGTTCATCCCAACCTGTATCTTTTTGTTCAATGCTATCAAATCCTAAATAATAACGTTTAGAGGCAATAAATACACCACGGTAATCATAATCAGAATCAGGACGATTTAAACCATAACCGTGGCTACCTGCTAAACCAATCAAAATAGTTCTTTGTTCAACTTCGATTCTTCTCATAAAAACGGATATGTATATTTATTTTATTTGTATCAATTGAATTTGAGCAAGCCTTTATTCAGCTATCTTGACAATAATTTCGGATTAATTTTGAATTTTGGAAAACTAGACTATTATTATATTCTGGATATCAAAAAAAATCTGAGTAACTCTAGCCGCTACCCAGATAAGTGGATATTTGTTCTGTCTGTGTCGAAATTAACTACATTTTCACCTATGAATATTCCGGTGATTTAGGTCAAAATTTCCAGACAAATTCCTCATTCGGGTAAAATGTTGACTTACTGACAGGAGATCAGATAAGATTTTAGATTGTCTGTCTTATTCCTGCTCGGATCAGGTAGACACGATATAAAAGCTGGCAATATCCATAAACTAAGTCTCTACAGGAGATGAGAGTCAGCTACCTGTACGGCAACTTCAAGGACAATTTCATGACTTACGCAATTATTGAAACTGGTGGTAAACAAATAAAGGTAGAAGCCGGTCGGTTTTACGACATTGAACTTCTGCACAACGAGCCAGATGACAAAATAACGATAGATTCAGTATTACTGGTACAACACGAAGGTACTGTCTCCATTGGACAGCCACGGGTAGCAGGTGCGACGGTAGAAGGGACTATCATGCGACACTTTAGAGCGCGTAAAGTCCTGGTTTACAAGATGAAACCCAAGAAGAAAACCCGCAAAAAACGCGGACATCGCCAGGAAATTACCAGATTTTTGATTAACTCAATTAATCTTAATGGTGAAGTTTTGGCATATCAAGAAGCGCCAATTAGTCCAGAATCTCCTAATTTTGTAGATAGCACTGTTGAAACAGAAGCTACTGCTCAATAATACAAATAAGTAGATAAATAAAAGAGGAAATCATGGCTCATAAGAAAGGAACGGGTAGTACACGTAACGGACGCGACTCTAATGCTCAACGTCTAGGAGTAAAGCGTTTTGGTGGTCAAGCTGTCATTTCTGGTAATATTCTTGTTCGTCAGCGTGGGACTAAATTCCACCCTGGTAACAACGTTGGTATTGGCAGTGATGATACTTTATTTGCCTTAATTGATGGCATTGTTACTTTTGAAAGAAAGGGCAAAACCCGCAAGAAAGTTAGCGTCTATCCAGCCGTTACAGAAGCTGTAGCAGGTTAGTTCTTAGTCAGTGGTCATTAGTCATTGGTCATTAAGAACAACTGACAACTGACAACTGACAAACTTACTTAAATTAATCTGTGTAACCAAGCTCCTATGGCTAAACCTGATAGGGCAAAAATTGAAGTAAAACAAAAACCTAAACCTGCCTTATAGCCAGATGTTTGAAAATCTATCTTGGCAAGTATAGTTGCGGAAAGAATCAGTAAAGTATCTAGAAATATCCGAAACCACGCAAGCATCAAAAAGAACAGGAATGCAGATAAAACCGTAATTAAAAAACTGCGAAGATTAGATTTAAGTAATGTGCTGTAATACTCGGCAATTTTTGACCAAGGAGTGGTCAAACTAGCTAGTAGTAAGAGGATAGCAGCGATAAGTATTAACCAGACAAACCCAGGAGTTCTGGTTTCTGATATCACCCAGCCTAAAGCACAATAACTGAGGAACACGAGTGTTAAAGATAACCAAGGTGTTTGTTTAAGGATTGACATAATCGTAGGTGACAGGTGACAGGTGACAGGTAACAGAAAATGAAGAATTCCTAGAACTCCCAGATCCTAAGTATTCATAGTTTTCAATGAGGAAATAGATCAAAATTTGATCTTCCTGGATGATTCTGTAAAAATTAGTTAAATTATGATCTTAAACATTTGTAAACTATTAGCAGTCGAGTAGGCGTATGTCATATTTTAGGAAGGTTAAGGACTAATCATGAGACAACTGGTAATTTTTGAGCGTGTATACCTGATTGGTCATATCGTGTCTATGGTATTTGGACTGGTAGGGATATTACTGATTATTCCTAATGCCGAGTTAATTTTGAGTTTATCCGAAGTTGGTCAGACTGCTATGCAGTGGAGTATGGCAGGTGGCGGTGTGGCCTATATGATTTTGGGTGCATTGGCTGTTTTCCTCTATGCTAAACGGACTTTGGGCTTAGGAAGGGCTTTGTGCTTTTTCATTCCTGCTGTATCAATTTCTTTGACTAGCGAATTATTGGGGACTAGCACAGGTTTTCCCTTTGGCGGTTACAGCTATTTAAGTGGTTTGGGTTATAAAATTGCAGGTTTAGTACCATTTACAATTCCCTTGTCCTGGTTTTATGTAGGATTTGTTTCCTACCTGTTAGCACGTGTAGGTTTAGAAGTTGATCAGAAGCCTAGTTTATTACGTCATGTAGGGGCGATCGCCTTGGGTGCATTACTACTCACTTCTTGGGATTTTGTCCTTGATCCAGCAATGAGTCAAACTTCTCTCCCCTTCTGGTATTGGCATCAACCAGGTGCTTTCTTTGGAATGCCTTATCAAAACTTTGCTGGTTGGATGGGTACTGGTTCTGTGTTTATGACAGCAGCAGCATTGTTATGGAGAAACAATCCCATCAAATTAGAGCGATCGCAACTTAACATTCCTTTGATAGTCTATTTGGCTAACTTTGGTTTTGCGACAGTTATGAGTTTAGCTGCTGGTTTCTCTATCCCAATTGTTTTAGGGGTATTGCTGGGTGTTGCACCTGCTGTGGCGCTGTGGCTGAGATCACCTAGTTTTTCTACTGCTGTAGCTGTTGAAGCAACAACAAAAGAAGTTCCTGTTACCAGCGTTAACGTTGCTTTCAAGTAATTTCCATAGTGCTGAGTAAGTAATTTAGGGCTTGCTGAATAAATCTCAAAACATTACAGGTAAACGATTTTAGCGATTTTGACTTTCAAAAAATGCAAGCTTTGATGAGGTGAGAACTGAAAAACCTTGCATTTAATTCCTGCTTCAAGGAAAAATAGTTCCCATCCAACTCTTGAAACTGTCACCTGTCACCTGTCACCTGTCTCCACGACAAGACTTTATCAGCAAACCCTAATTTAGTATTATACTCAGCACTAAGTTGGTGATTGGTGATTGGATTATTGATCTCCCCATCTCCCTACCCCCTGACTCCTATATTTTGAAATTGGTATAAATATTTTGATTATCGAAAGCACTATTTCCCTATTATTACTACTAATCCAAGTACCAGCAACTGCGCTTTTACTATCACGGCTACTCAAAGGCCCAAGGCGACATCCACCTCTTAAACCACAACAACCTACACCAGATATTTTAGGTAGTGTGAGTGTCGTTGTTCCCACCTTAAACGAAGCTTTACGTATTAGTCCCCTGTTAGCTGGGTTAAGTCGCCAAAGCTACGAAGTTAGAGAAGTAATTGTTGTTGATAGCAGATCCCAAGATGGGACACCCGAACTGGTAAAAGCTGTCCAGGAAAAAGACCCCCGGTTTCGGGTGATGACAGATGATCCTTTACCTCCTGGTTGGGTAGGCCGTCCCTGGGCTTTACACAACGGCTTTTTATTTAGTTCCCCAGATAGTGAGTGGTTTTTGGGGATGGATGCAGATATTCAACCTGATCCTGGTTTGGTAGCTAGTTTGGTAAAAACTGCCCAAGCTGAGGGTTATGATTTGGTTTCCCTTTCTCCTCAGTTTATTCTCCAGTATCCAGGTGAGTGTTGGTTACAACCGGCTTTATTAATGACTTTGTTGTATAGGTTTGATCCTGCTGGTGTTTACACTGAACAACCAGAAAGGGTAATGGCTAATGGACAGTGTTTTTTATGTCGGCGCTCGGTTTTAGCTGCTGTTGATGGTTATAGCAGCGCTCAGAGTTCTTTTTGTGATGATGTCACCCTCGCGCGAAATATTGCCGCTGCTGGGTTTAAAGTGGGATTTTTTGATGGGGCTAAGGTTTTCAAAGTGCGGATGTATGAGGGTGCAATGGAAACCTGGAAGGAGTGGGGACGCAGTTTAGATTTAAAAGATGCTGCTGAAAGCGCCCAAATTTGGGGTGATTTATGGTTATTGTCAGCAGTACAAGGTTTACCTCTGATAGTTGTTTTAGCTTACCTCCCTATCTCCCCATCTCCCTATCTCCCCATCTCTTTGGTATTGGCAGTGAATGTATTTTTAGTAATAATTCGCTTTGCTTTGTTGTTAGCGATCGCCCCCTCTTACGACCGTAAAAATGCTCAAGGTGGTTGGTTATTCTGGCTTTCTCCCTTAGCCGATCCTTTGGCAGTTTTAAGAATCTTTTTATCTGCTTTCCGCACACCCAAAGAATGGCGAGGAAGAAAGTATTAAGTTGGTGATTGGTGATTGGTGATTGGGTAAATATTTTTACCAATGCCCAATGCCCCATCCTATTCATTTTCAGCTTCTACTTGATCACCTCTTTCTAATTCCCAGAGAATTTGATTTCCTTCACGTCTTACCCGTGAAACTATCCAATTGCGCCAACGCCACTGATCACCGCGACTGGTGACAGCACTGGCGTGAATATCCATCAAGTCTGCTAGTTCGGAACTGGTGATCAAATAACCCTTGTCTGCAATTTCGTCTGCAATTTGCAAGGTTTCTACTAAGTTACGTAGTTGTAAAATCCTCGTTTCGTGAGGTTTTTCTTCATTTGTCGTAGTTTCTGACACTGTAGATAATTCCATAGTGGTTATGTCTGATGAAAAAGTGCTACTTTCGGCATTGTTTTCATTAACTTTTGTAGAGTTTATTGCAGAATCAGATACTTTTGTTACATTTACTTCATTGATTTTAGTTGATGTTCGGTCAGTATTCACAGGGGATGTTAGCTGCTGAAGAGATGGAATTTGTCCATTAGCAAAAGAGCGAGCAATTACATCACAACGTTCGTTACCTATGTTACCAGAATGACCGCGCACGTGTTGCCATTTAATCAATTGGTTGTTTAGTTGATCAAGAATTTCCAGCAGGTCTTGGTTTTGAACCGGATTACCATCTGATTTTTTCCAGCCTTTCTTTTTCCAACCATGTATCCATTTGGTGACACAGTTAATTAAATATTCGCTATCAGTGTAGAGGGTGATAGGTTGAGTTTGTCCAGAGTTAGCAAAGAATTCTAATGCTGCGATCGCCGCTTGCATTTCCATTTTATTATTTGTGGTGTATCGTGAAGAGTCACCCATTTCATGTACAGAACCATCACTAAAATAAACAACCAAACCCCAACCACCAGGGCCAGGGTTGCCAGTACAAGCACCATCAGTATATATGCTTTGAATTATAGATTGGGTAGGCATGATAAAAGTATGGAATCGCAGAGAAGATAAAGGAAATTATTAACGACGAATTTTGGTCAATAATATCCAGGCTATTATACTGACAATTACTCCAGTCAGAATGCTGACATAAAATGGTGGGGTAATGATAAATGGGGTTTTTGGTGGTGGTGGGAATTGAGAAACCAACACAGAGGAGGCTATTTGGCTAGTTGCTAGTCCTAAACCGGCGATCGCTATGGTATTGTTTAAAGTGCGATCAGTTTTCGTTTGTTCAATGTCAATAATTCCTTGGATAGTGCTATTGAGATTTTGCAGTAAAGTTAATCCAGGACTGAGATTTTCTAAATCTGCTTTTACTTGACGTTGATATTTTTGGGCATAAACTTCACCTTCACTAAATTTTTTCAGAAATTCTAAATCACTTCCTGGATATTTTTGCTCAATATCAGCTAACCGAGTTTTATAATTTTCCAAGTTTAAAATAATTGTCCGATGATGATTTTCCAGATAATTTAAAGCAATAGTATAATCAGATAAATTAATTAAATTATCAGCCAACGTTTTTTGTAAATCATTTAACTTTAAGTTGTTATTTTTCAGTAATTCAGTTAATTGACGTACTTGGTAAATCGAGGGTTGAACATCAATATATTCTTTTTTAAGACTATGTTTTTGATAACGACTTTGATAGTATGACCAAACGATTTTATGTCGGTATTCCCATAATCGTAAAAAGTCTTGATAAACACTTTGGACTTGTTTCCTCATCTCATCAGCAGTGGTATTTTCAGGAAATAACCAAATCAAAACATGATGACTCAATTCTCTGAACTTATCCCAAAACTCTTTACCTTCCCCACCTAAATTTTGCGGACAATACCATAATTCAAAAATTGTTCCTGTCCCTAATTTACCCTTACCAATAAAATCCCGATTCCAGTTGTAATCAGTAACAACTTGTGTATAACATTTCTGGGCAATTTCCTCAATTTCTGCCTCAGTTTTGGAACTGGTTAACTTTCCCCACATTAACCAAGTTTGTCCAATTGTTCCTGTTTGTTGTCCGAGAAGTTGAGTAATTTCCTGTTTTAATTCAGCGAATGGTTGATTATCAAGATTTTGTGCATTATCATTAGCTTGACTATTGGCATTTAATTTACCAGAATAGTCAACTTGCAAAGCATAGGTATCATTAATTTGTAAAGGATAGTAATAACCATCTAAGGGAGAATTAAATTTTCTAGTTCTAGTTTCTAATAATTCAATAACTTCAGCATCGAAGTTTTTATATTTTAAAAGTTGTTCAAATCTTTGTTTAAATTCGGTTTCATCAACATCATGATAAATTTTCCGACAAAAGTTTGCACAATTTTCGTTAATTTGTGCTTCTGTTTCCCCTAAACCATCTTTTAAATCATAGAGAAATAAATCAATACTGGGATAAATAATTTGTTCAGTCATTGAGTTACTTACCAATAATAAATTTTCTTACTCGTTCCAGAAGAGAAGAATTAACAACTTTTTTAGCAGCGTCTACAGAATTAGAATCATTAAAACTATTCATGGCCGCATTTGTTAATTCCTGGGTGGGGTCAGTGGGTAAGGGTTCGGGTTCTAAACCTTTATTTCGCTGACTAATAATACTATCAATTGCAGTCAATTCCGCTTGATAAATTTTATCTAAAATTGGATAGCTTTCTGCGATGATATCTACATTAAAATTATTGACATCTGTAGCCATAGTTTTACCAATATCATTAAGCTTAATTTGGATATTTTCTGGTAAAGGTTCATTTAGCTTTGTCAGGGCAGTTAAGAAAGCTGTAAGCTGAATTATCTGGTTAGGTTTCATGGTAGTTTTAGGTAGTCTAGCTAGTAGAAATGTTTACTCAATTATAAACTCTATTTTACACCTTTGAGAATATTCTCGTTTCCATACTCCGTGAGGGGATTTCTCGTTCCCATACTCTGTGTGGGAATGAATTATATTAGGCTCTGCCTGACGGTTTATTTACCTGAAAATAGCTGTAAAATAGAGACTGAGTCTCTTGAATAGCATTCCCAGTCGGAGACTGTGAACGAGGGAAATTTCACATATTACAATTACAACCCCGTAATTATAAAACCAGCCCAATAATAAGGATTTGCATACAGTTTTTGTTGTTTTTCAGCTATTGACTTTTCCTTTATTTCTTTTGGTTTGTTTCTCACAAATGGACGGATAGGTTGTTCATCGGGGGGTAAATTTGCTAGGATTTTTTGATAAAATTTTTCTAATTTGAGCAACGTTAAATTCCTCATCCAATTCTGAGCTTTTTTGAGGGCAATAATTGGAGGTTTACCTTTTTTCAATTGCCAGTAGAAATAAATCATCAAAAAGCTACTAGAATCATCAGTAACAGTCCATAATGTACTAACTACATTCGCAACTTTTTGGAACAGAAAACCGCTCACTAATCCCATATATTCAGATGTGATAGTTTGGTTGCTGGTAATGGCAGTTTCACAAGCGGAAAGGGTGACTAATTGATAATTTCCAAAATTTTCTAGGTAGCCAATTTCTCCTAAAGTTAGTAAATCTCTACCGCTTAATGCTAAAGCTGATTGTTTGGGATTCTGGAAGTTATAAAAGCCATGTCCTGTAAAATGAAATATACCAGAATTATTGGTGAGGGCAGTTTTAATATTTTCCTTGGTTGCTGCTGAGTCTATAATTTGCTGTTCTGGAGGTACTGAGAAGATTTTAGCAATGGTGGCAGATTCAATTTCTGCATGGCGTAAAATACGAAAATTTTGACTATTAGGATATCCGACACTCAATAAAGGTAATTCATTAATTTTGGCTGTATTTTTTGATTTTAATCTTTTTAAAGAAATGCCAATTTTTGCACTGGGTAAATAGGTGATGGTGAAATTATCAGGAAACAGTGCATGGAGAGGAAAGCGGTGTAAGTCGCGGTGGGGAATTAAAATTAGGTTGGTTGGGGAAGTGAGGTTATTAATCAGATTGACAATAGCAGCAATATCTAAAATTTCACTTAATTCCTGCAATATGGTAGGTAAATTATCTTGCCAAGTCTTAGTTTTTTCATCTTGATTATTTTTACTTTTGCGATAATTACTATATTCTTCATCCCAGTTTTCTGCCCACTTTTCAAAATCCCGTAATCGTTTTCTTGGAAGATAGGAATTATCATGAATAGAAGCAGCAAGAATAATCGGTTCGGTGTTATGGGTAACAATAAAAGTGTGGAGGGCGTAGGGGCTAAGATGCCAGTAAACTATGGCTGTGTGAGGATTTAGTAATTGTTGAATTTCTGTTAATTTGGGTGACTCTTCACTCCAACCATTTAAAAGCCAACTTAAACAAGCATTTTTCCCTTGTTCTGCTAACTCTAACGCTGCACTGCAATTACCAGACTGCACAGCTAAATCCACTGTAAATTGTTGAAAACTTGCAAATTTTAAAGCCAGTTGTTGTTTCTTATTTTGACTTTGACATTCATTCAGTAAACTTCTTAAAATATCAGTTCCTTGTCGTTGCAATTCTTCAACTTTGGCAGTTTTACCTAAATACAACTGGACATTAATCAAGTTACGTAAAACCTCTAAATGCAATTCCGGAAAATCTCTTGCTGTCAGAGTTTTTAAAGCCTGATTGTAACTTTTAACTGCTTTGAACCAATAGGTGCGAGAGCGTAAACTTGCAAGTCCTTGGAAATAATGAGCTTTACCAATTCCTTGATTTAACAAACCCCAACCTTCTGGGTGGGTGTCTTGGTGGCAATATTTTAATCCTTCTTCATAGCTGGCTAATTGACCTTCATAACCACGCTGGTTCAGGTGAGGATTATTTCTGGCAATATTGCTGTATAAACTGAGGAAAGGGTCATAACTCACTAAATTTACTGCCGCAATACCTCGGTTTAACCAAGCTTCGTGGTCGTCAGGTTTAATTTCCAAAGATTTGTCGTAGGATGCAATCGCTTGTTCATATTTCCCTAACTTCTCCAGCGCAACACCCCGGTTTTTCCAAACTTGGTAGTAGTCAGGATTAATATCTAAGACTTTATCCCAGGATGCAATTGCTTGTTCATATTCCCCTAAGTAAAACAACGGAACACCTCGGTTGTGCCAAGCTTCGTGGTCGTCAGGTTTAATTTCCAAAGATTTGTCGTAGGATGCAACTGCTTGTTCATATTCCCCTAAATTACGCAGCGCAACACCCCGGTTTAACCAAGCTAGGTGGTCGTCAGGTTTAATTTCCAAAGATTTGTCGAAAGATGCAATTGCTTGTTCATATTCCCCTAAATTACGCAGCGCAACACCCCGGTTAAACCAAGCTTGGTGGTCGTCAGGTTTAATTTCCAAAGATTTGTCGAAAGATGCAATTGCTTGTTCATATTCCCCTAAATTACGCAGCGCAACACCCCGGTTTAACCAAGCTAGGTGGTCGTCAGGTTTAATTTCCAAAGATTTGTCGTAGGATGCAATCGCTTGTTCATATTTCCCTAACTTCTCCAGCGCAACACCCCTGTTGCACCAAGCTAGGCGGTCGTCAGGATTAATTTCCAAGCCTTTGTCATAGGATGCAATTGCCTGTTCATATTCCCCTAATTCATCCAGCGCAAAACCTCTTATATACCAGGCTTCGGATAAGTATTCAGGATTAGGATTAATTGACAAGGCTTTGTCGAGGGATGCAAGTGCTTGTTCATTTTTCCCTGAATAACACAGCGCAATACCCCGCTTAAACCAAGCTTGGTGGTCGTCAGGTTTAATTTCTAAGGCTTTGTCGTAGGATGCGATTGCTTGTTTATTTTCCCCTAACTTCCTCAGCACAATACCCCGGTTAAACCAAGCTTGGTGGTCGTCAGGTTTGAATTCTAAAGCTTTGTCAAAAGATGCAATTGCTTGTTCATTTTTCCCTAAATTATCCAGTGCTATACCCCGATTTCCCCAAGCTTTGTGGTCGTCAGGTTTGAATTCTAAAGCTTTGTCGTAAGATGCAATTGCTTGTTCATATTCCCCTAAATTACCCAGTGCAAAACCCCGATTTCCCCAAACTTTGTGGTCGTCAGGTTTGAATTCTAAAGCTTTGTCGTAAGATGCAATTGCTTGTTCATATTCCCCTAAATTAACCAGTGCTACACCCCGGTCATTCCAAGCTTTGTGGTCGTCAGGTTTGAATTCTAAAGCTTTGTCGTAAGATGCAATTGCTTGTTCATATTCCCCTAAATTACCCAGTGCAAAACCCCGATTTCCCCAAACTTTGTGGTCGTCAGGTTTGAATTCTAAAGCTTTGTCGTAGGATGCAATTGCTTGTTCATATTTACCTAAATTAAGCAGTGTAAGACCCCGGTTTCCCCAAGCTTTGTGGTAGTCAGGTTTGAACTCTAAAGCTTTGTCGTAGGATGCAATTGCTTGTTCATATTTACCTAAATTACCCAGTGCAACACCCCTGTTGTTCCAAGCTTTGTGGTCGTCAGGTTTGAATTCTAAAGCTTTGTCGTAGGATGCAATTGCTTGTTCATATTTACCTAAATTAAGCAGTGTAAGACCCCGCTCGTTCCAAGCTTCGTGGTCGTCAGGTTTGAATTCTAAAACTTTATCAAAAGATACAAGTGCTTGTTCATTTCTCCCTACATTAAATAGCACAAAACCCCGGTTCTTCCAAGTTAGGTGGTCGTCAGGTTTGAATTCTAAAGCTTTGTTGTAAGATGCAATTGCTTGTTCATTTTCCCCTACCTTAAACAGCGCATTACCCAGGTTGTTCCAAGTTAGGTGGTCGTCAGGTTTGAATTCTAAAGCTTTGTCGTAAGATGCAATTGCTTGTTCATATTGCTCTAAATCGTAAAATGCTACACCTCGAGTTCTCCAACCTTCGTGGTCGTCAGGTTTAAATTCTAAAACTTTGTCAAAAGATGCAATTGCTTGTTCATATTCCCCTAAGTTACTCAGTGCAATACCCCGGTTTCCCCAAGCTTTGTGGTAGTCAGGATTAATTTCCAAAGCTTTATCGTAGGATGCAATTGCACCAGCAAAATCTTCTGCTTCAAATTGCTCAATACCTTGATTAAACCAAACCTCTGCCTCATCCATATTATCTCCCTGTTCATTTCCCTCTGTGTCCTCTGCGTCTCTGCGGTTCATTTCTCCCCTCTCCAATAACTGCACCCCAGTATTATAACTAACATCACTCAATTCCCCCATACCCACATCTCGTAACTGCACCAAACGTATTCCCAACTCCTCATTCTTTACTGATGAAGCTAACAACCTCTCGCCGAAACATCTTTTTGAGCATCTGCCGTTCATAGGTAACGCTTTTCGCTTTTATTGTAGCAAATATACGAAAAATGCTGGATTGATTTACATTAATTCATCCTTTGGATGTTCAACTTTTTCTAACACTTTCCTGACTGCTTTTATAATAATTTCTGGTTCATCTACCCACACAAAATGACTACTGTTTTCTGCCAAGATTTGTTCACAATCATTAGAAAGCATTAATAAATTAGATTGTATTTGATTCCGTAGTTTATCCGCCGGGGTAATTGAAAAATAAAACTTCTGGAAACCAATTTTCAGAAACGTACTAGCTTTAATATTAATGATTGGCATATTACCAAAATTATCAATCTTTTGCAATTGCCGACCACTATTATTTAAACTCCACATTTCTAAAAACATAGTTAGCCAATGTTTACCAGAGTAAAAAGAACGTTTGACTATTTTTAATGTATTTTTGGGAAACAAAAGTAATTCTGGTTTGATAATTTCAAATATACCTATTATGCCTAAAAACCTGACAATACCTAATGTTGCACCCAAGGAAGCAATTAAAAAAGAAAATGTAAAAAATAACTTGAGTAATTGTAAACTCAATGGCATAGATAACATTTGTTCTTCATGTAACCCATCAGTCAAGACCATCCCTACAACTTCTTCTGGAAAATAATGAGTATAAAGACGCATATTGTAACTACCAAAAGAGTCACCAACTAATATATAGGGTGGTTTAATTTCTGTCTTTTCTAATAATGTGTGTAATTCTTTGACTATCTGTTCACTATGACGAGGTTTATGACTAAATTGACTCCAACCATACCCTGCTCTGTCATAAATTAAGACCCTTGATATTTTTGCCAATTCATCTACTAAAAAATATCCATCTATCCCTCCTAAACTATGATCTAAAATCATCGTAATTTTACCTTCTCCAGCACAATAAAAATGTAATTTATGTCCATCAACATCAATTAATTTTCCTATGGGGGGTATTTTTGATTTTTCTTGGCTACTAGCGATGAGATGATATGTAGTTAGTCCCAATAAAATCAATGATTGCCAATTTAATAAACCTGATAGCAAGATTTTAATTTCCTAAATATTTTAAATAAATAATTGTCAATTTCAACTATCGTAAATAGTACCATCTTACCGAAGTATTTCGACGAGGTACATTTTCTGGATTAATAATCATGATCCTATTCTTCAGATAATTGATGATATCTTCCCATTAATTTAAATCTATCTGAACCATCTGTAAAATCCCAACGCTCATAAAAAGGAATCATTTCTGGCAAACAATAAAGAACAAGACTTTCAACTTCTTTCAACTGTGGGTGATTGATAACTTCATCTAATAATTTAGTTCCAAAACCTATTTTTCTATAATTAGGTTTAATTATTACATCATACAGTATTCCTCGATAAACAAAATCCGTCAGCACACGACAAAAACCAATTAATTCTTCCTCATCACCTACTAAAGCAATAATTACGTCTGATGCCTCTAGCATCTTGACCACACGTTGATATGTACGGGCTTTACTCCAAAATTCATTTTTGTACAATTCCACAAGTTCATAGACTTGCTGATCAGTTAATTTATTAACAACCTTGTAATTCATATTTAATCTTTAGTTAATCTTGAGTTGATATTAAAAGTAGTCCTAAATTTCTTGATAGCGTCATTTTATTGTAAAATATAAATTAATTCAATAAATAACAAAAACACTCCAACAACCTTAGTTAGTTACCCGAAAATATTCAATTAATCATGCAATATCTAAAAGAAATTTTTCAGCAAATCAAGAAGATTACATTAACAATACTTTTGACATTGATGATCACTATCATATTTCCTAGCATAACTTGGGCATCCAGTCTAGGAATTGATAATGATCATCTTGCTCTTTGTCCAGCTTCAAATAACTGTGTTGTCAGTCAAAATGGAGATGCAAAACATAGCATTGAACCAATTGTTTATCATGTAGATCGTGATCAAGCTAAAGAAACATTACTCAAAGTTTTGACAGTTGTTCCTCGCACAGAAGTAGTAGAAAAAACTGATAATTACATTCATGCACTTTCAAAAAGTCGCATCTTCAAATTTATTGATGATGTAGAGTTTTATTTACCTGCTGATGAATCAGTCATTCATATTCGTTCCGCATCTCGTGTAGGGGAATCTGATCTTGGTGTTAACCGCAGACGTATGGAGCAAATTCGTCTAGCTTTGCAAGATTTAGATATTTGAATTTAATGTATGTAAATGCAGTAATTAAAGCTAGATCATAATCATTTACTAATTTATTTGTGATTATGAACTTGGGATAGTGGAGTTAATAAACCATCAATACTAACTAAATTTTTCTGTTGATGGTATTCTTTAATTCCCTGTTCACCTTTCTTATTAGCCCAATGAACTAATGTTTCTCTTTGTGCTTGATATTCATAGAGAGGTACACCAAAACCACAGGAGGTTTGAATTCGGTCAATATTAGCAACAATTATTTGCCGAGTACCAGGAATATTGGAAAACAAAGAATAGTAATAATCCCACTCTGGGGAGTTAGGTAAAATAGTTTTTCCTTGTCCATAAAGACGCAAAATAGAAGGTGGTTCTTCAAAAGCACAAAACATAAATGTAATTCTGCCATTTTCTAACAGATGAGCAGAAGTTTCATTACCACTACCAGTTACATCCAAATAAGCAACACGATTAGGTGAAATAATCTGAAAACTTTCTAAACCTTTGGGAGAAATGTTAACATGACCAGTAGGACTTAAAGGAGCAGTACCCACAAAAAACATTTGTTGATTTGCAATAAATTTTTGCAATTCTTCAGTAATAGATTCAAAAACTTTAGCCATAACCAATTTGGGGATTTTTGCAGATTTATTACTTTTTACTATTCCCACAAAGCTTAACTTGTGATTCAAATGTCGTCAATATTTTTATCTCCACCTGTACAAAAAATTAATAATCAAATAGCTGCTAATGCTGGAGTTGAGTTAAATATATTACGCCTTGATCTGATGCACCCAGAGATTAATGGTAACAAGTGGTTCAAGTTAAAATACAATCTTTTGGCAGCTAAAGAGAAAAATTACTCAACCATACTTACCTTTGGTGGTGCTTATTCTAATCATATTTTTGCTACCGCAGCAGCAGGTAATGCTTTCGGTTTCCATACTATTGGAGTAATTCGAGGAGAAGAGACTTTACCCCTAAATCCTACATTGAGTTTTGCTGTAAAAAAAGGAATGAAGTTAGTATATTGCGATCGCACCACCTACCGCAAAAAACACACAAAGGAATTACAAACAGAGTTAAAACAACGCTTTGGGGAAATATTCATTATTCCCGAAGGAGGTTGTAACTTAAATGGTGTGCGAGGTTGTACAGAAATAATGGAAGATTTAGATTATTTTGATACTATTTGTTTAGCCTGTGGAACGGGTACAACCTTAGCTGGTATAGCACTTTCATTATCTTCTCAACAGAGAGTTGTTGGTTTTCCTGTATTAAAAGGTGGAGAATTCTTAGTAGAGGAAATCAAAAATCTCACACAAAATTATCTCATATCCGGTTTACCAGCACCTGTTAAAAATCCAGCACCTTGGCAATTAATATCTGATTACCACTTTGGGGGTTATGCAAAAATCACTCAGGAATTAATTACCTTTTGTCATAAATTCAAGCAAGAACATAATATACCCCTAGATTATGTTTATACAGGAAAAATGTTTTATGGAGTTATGGAATTATTGAAAAAGGGATTTTTTCAACCGAGTAAAATACTATTAATACATACAGGTGGTTTACAAGGGAATCTAAGTACAGAAGATGCAAAAATAAAAATATTAGATTAAATACCAATAAATATTATATCTAGGGTTTAGCAAAACTAAACCCTAACCAAATCTTACTATAAAGCTACACCATGTTTTTTAGCGATTTCCATAAGTTGATCATACTGATGTTGAGATGCTTTTGTTAATATTGTTTCTGCATCTGCTGGATCAGTGCCATCTTTAGGAATTAAAAATTTAACATAAAGTGCAACAAAATCAACAATAGCTGCTGAACCAGACAAATTATGTTGATCAGATTGTTGTCCAGCAATTACCGCTACTAAACCCGCGCGAATTGGATCAGGTTTTACTTTCATAAACTGATCAATTAGTTGTTTTAAATAATCTCCTGGTTCTAAGTTTTTCAACTTATTTTCATCAGGTTTAAATTCTAATCCTGCGGCTTTTGACTGTTCTAAAACACACCATTCTGTAAATTCTTGCAGTGCAGCATCAGGAAGTTTAGGGAGATATTGATACAGTTCTATATTAGACACAGGGTTACACCAAATAGAGGATAGAGGTTTTTAATTGCATCAAATTCACCCTAACCCACTGTTTTAGATAGTTTTGTAGTAGAACTGACAATCTAAATTTTGTTTTAGATCCCCCCAACTCCCTTGATAAGGGGGATCTGAGAGCTTTTGATACACCATGAGGGACTTTTCAAACATCCTCTAACTGCTTCAACTTTCTTTCTCTTTCTCCTGGCAATTGACACATGATATCATTAAACGCTATTATAACCGTAGTCGTAACGACTCCGCTTTTTAATAATTCTAGTTTTTGAGTGAACTATGGTAAAAATTGTTGGTATTGGTGGTAGTTTAAGACCCGGATCTTATACTCAGCTAGGGTTAAAAATAGCAGCGCAAAGAATTGAAGCCTTGGGTGCAGAGGTAGAAATTCTCGATTTACGGGAAATGCAGCTACCTTTTTGTAATGGTGGCAAAGAATATCCAGAATATCCAGATGTACAACGGTTGCGCGATACTGTTAGCAATGCTGACGGTTTAATTTTAGCGACACCAGAATATCATGGTAGCGTTAGTGGTGTGATCAAAAACGCTTTAGATTTAATGAGTTTTGATCAACTATCTGGGAAAGTGACAGGAGTAATTAGCATTTTGGGTGGTCAGGTTAATAGTAATGCTCTCAATGACCTAAGAATCATTATGAGATGGGTACATGGCTGGGTAATTCCCGAACAGATAGCGATTGGACAAGCTTACAGTGCTTTTAGTCCTGAAGGTAAATTATTGGATGATAAACTATCTCAACGGTTTGATCAGTTTGCTCAAAGTTTGGTAGATAATACGCGGAAATTGCGCGGAGTTAATTAGAGGTAAGGATAGAAAGAGGGGATATGACAGTTTATCCCTCTTCTGTCACTCTGCGAGTGAAATGAATAAAACAATCAGAAAATAAAACTCTACAAGGCAGGTGGAGCAATGGATGTAGAATTACAAATCCTGAAGCATTTGGCGCGAGATGCTCACCCCAGTTATAGATGAATATTGTGCAGAGTATAAAGACCTGTTTAAAGAAGTAAGAAATTATGAATACTTCAAGTATTTACACTTGGGAATAATTTCACAGATAAAAAGAAAATCATTGCCAGAAATAGCGAAAATCGAGAGTATAAACTCTGCACAATTACTACCTTTCCCACATTTCAAACACCTTCTAAGCACTTGTTGAAAACTTCCACATCTGAGGATGAGCTAATGTATCTCAATAGCAGTATTTAGCACCGAATTTAAGGTAAGATTAGAGATTATCGCCAAATTACCAGATGCCATGTTTGAGATATTGCCCTTTCGATTTGAAATAGATAAAATTGCGATCGCCGGAGCTTGTTTATGGGCCTTAGCATTATATCTGATGTTGGCATCTACGAGAGAATGGGTGACAGAACAACTCAACCGCTGGTTTAACTTCGCTGAAAGATCACTTTACACCAGTGAAACAGAATTTGAAAAAACCCGCAAAGCCAGAGAATCACAAAATGCCTTTTACGCTTCAGTTTTTAGCATTATCCCTTTTATCATCTTTGGTGCATTGTCTAACTGGGGTTTAGAAATTAGTTTAGGTGCTAGTTGGGGAATTAGTACCGGTATCCTGGCCTGTATGGGTGCAGGAATTTATGAACTGGGACGCAGAGATGGGGAAGCAGATGATAGTTAATAGGTGACAGTTGACAGTTGACAGTTGACAGGTGACAGGTGACAGGTAAGAAGACAAAAGTTTTGATCACAAAAACCCTGATAGTTATCTGATAGTTAGGGCTTGCTGAATAAATCTCAAAACATTACAGGTAAACGATTTTAGCGATTTTGACTTTCAAAAAATGCAAGCTTTGATGAGGTGAGAACTGAAAAACCTTGCATTTAATTCCTGCTTCAAGGAAAAATAGTTCCCATCCAACTCTTGAAACTGTCACCTGTCACCTGTCACCTGTCACCTGTCTCCACGACAAGACTTTATCAGCAACCCCTAGTTATAAGGTGGGAAATACCCACCCTACAAAACAATAAATTCTAAGCAGTTCTAAACCTTGCTAATTCTTCCCCAGTCTTCGCATCATGAGCGTGAACAGTACACACCAAACAGGAGTCAAAGGAACGCGCTACATGACCAACCTCCACAGGATCAGTAGGATCAGCAATGGGTGTACCTATTAACGCTTCTTCAATCGGTCCACGTTTACCAGCACCGTCACGGGGGCCAATATTCCAAGTTCCAGGAGCGATAACTTGGTATTGTTTAATCTTACCTTCTTCAATTTCTACCCAGTGACACAAAGCGCCTCTTGCTGCTTCCGTTGCACCCCATCCCTTACCGTCTTTTTCTTTAGGTTTAATATACCAAGGATCGTTTAATTTGAACTCCCGTAAACAACGTTCAGCTTGACGATATAACTTGACTAATTCATGCACCCTTGCTAGTTGTCTGAGGTGAACATTTGCACCACCCATTTTTTTGTAAACGTCTAAAATAAATGGGTCATGATGCTGCCAAGATTCTCCATGTGTACCACCTGCAACTAATTGACGTGCTAGGGGGCCAGCTTCTAAACGTCCGATGTCTTGGTGTAAAACTGCACTAGACCAAGAATAAGCACCCTCAAAGTCTTTTTGGTTATTGATAGTTGGGGAAGTATTGCGATCGCTCGGATGCCAATCTTGTGTACCTTCATCATACCAGGAATGGGTTAAATTTTCCCGCACAAAACCCGGTTCCATCAACCGATGAGTATCTTTGCAACCATCGTAAACACCGCTTTTCATAATTACCGCAGCGTTACGACCTTCAATGGTGGGTTTATTATATCTGTCCTCATGGGGTAAATATCCCCAACTGACAAACTTACCCACACCAATACCATACCGGTCTAAACCGATATCCAAACCCATGCGCCAATATAAGCCTAAGTCAGATTCTCGGTGTTTAACATCTTCATCTAACCACTTTTGGAAATCCTCATAAGATTGAATTTCCTCATATCTTTCTAAAGAACATCCTAACCAAACCGGTTCTAACCAATTGGTGCGGAAATATTCCAGAATACCCCAAGCGCGGGTAATGTCAGTCAAAGTGGGAGCGCACATCACACCACCAGGCACCATATAACTGCTATGACAACAGGTGATATGCTGTAAATGTTCCTGAATAACTTATTTTCAGGTAATTTTGCTCAGTTATAACATTTTATTTTCACCATTTCAGCTTTGATAAATAAAGGAATATTTAGGGAATGAACGGAAAAAATCAGGGAAATTACCGGGGTACTGATCCCACATCTACAGATCAAGATACCAACGCAGACTCAAGAAACTGGTTTGCAGATATGTTTGCAGATGTGATATTTGCAGATTTTGAGAACACCACAGACGGTAGTTATAGAGGAACAATGGCGAAAATAAAAGCAACAGAATTACAATATCAAGCAGTTTTTGAACAGAAGTTAATCGAAGCTAATACTAATTTAAAAAGAGAGAGAGTTAAAGTTAGTATTAAACAAACTGGTAATTCTTTACAATTAAGAGCTACCTTACCTTTAAAACCAGGTGATAAAAGTGTCGGGAAGCAGAAAAAACAGTATGATTTGTCTTTAGGAATACCTGCAAATTTAGAGGGTTTAAAAACAGCAATTGAGGAAAGTTACGAGTTAGGTAAATTAATTGCTCGTCATACTTTTGAGTGGAATGAGAAGTATTTAGGAATTAAAGCTAGAGAGAAACAAGATATTAAAACTATTGGAGATTTATTAGATACATTTGAGGAAAAATATTATCAAACTCGGCAGAAAACTATTACCAGTGAAAATACTTTTGCTAATTATCTATCTGTAATTAAAAGAAACTTTAATTTAACAACTTTAGCTACTAAAGAAAATTTTGAGGAAGTGATTAATTCATTTCAGGGGAATAAAAAAAATGAATTAATTGCGGTAACTTCTGTTTTGATAAAAACTTTTAATTTAGGATTTAAACTCGATGTCAAACGAGATCATGTCACTCCTACTTATCGAGAAATTCCTGAAGATAAAAAAATTATATCTGGTTTTTACCTGTTTGAAAAATTCGCCCTCAATCGCAAAAATACAAATATTAGTGATGAAATAGACACTTGGGAAATGTGGCGTTGGGTATATGGAATGTTGGCAACCTATGGTTTAAGACCAAGGGAATTATTTGTAGAACCTGATATTAATTGGTGGATGTCTCCCCAAAATATAGATCATACTTGGAAGGTGAATAAAAATACAAAAACTGGATATAGGGAAGTTATTCCTTTTGTTCCTGAATGGATAGATTTATTTGATTTAAAAAATCCCAAACCATTAAAGATTTTAGAAAGAAAAGTTGAAAAAATTGCTTCTGTACAAAATATTAATTGGATGAGAAGAGATATATCGAGATGGTTTAGAAAAGTGGGAATTGAATTTCAACCTTATGATTTACGTCATGGTTGTGCAATTCGAGCGCATCTTCAGGGAATACCGATTAAAGCAGCAGCAGATAATTTAGGTCATACTGTTGATGAACATACAAAGACTTATCAAAGATGGTTTGGGATTGAAAATAGGAAGAAAGCTTTTGGTGAGGTGATGAGTCAGAAGTCGTTAATTGAGTTGCAGAAAAATGACATATTGGCGTTACGGATGGAGAATGAAAGATTGAAGTTGGAAGTTGAAAAGTTGAGGTTTCTGGGAAGTAAAAATCATCACGGTTAAAAATTTTGGTATAAATCATGGTGATTTATATATCTTGTGTCAGAGTAATTCCCGAACTGTGCGGATATCGTAGCCTTTTTGCAATAAATGCGTGGCAAAACTATGGCGAAAGGTATGACAAACGACCTTTTTTTGAATATCAGCTTGACCAAAATCTAGAAAAAGGAAAGTAAAATTATGGCAAATACTTATAGAATAGACTCTGATTGCCTCGAACTGTTTTTGATTGTTGCAGAATACTCAAATAACAAAACTGTGGATGCCATCGCTGGAAAACTGAAAGAATTCGCTAACCAAGGAAAAGCCTCCACTAGCAATGGTATCGAATATACTGATGATAAAATCAACAAGATGTTTGATGATGTCAGGAAAAGACGTTTAGAACGAGAAAACAATGAACAATTCAATAACAGAACTACTAAGGTTGGCGCAATGGCTACTCTTGTCATTGGTGCATCGAGCTTATTAATAATTGGTAATGTCGTTTCTCTTGCAGCTCTCGCCGGAGGTGTAATTACCATGGCTATTGGTGCAGGTGTAGCAACAAAAGTAAAATGGAGTGTGGGGGTTCCTAATGTAATTCAGTTTAAATTCTCATCATTAAACGAAGAGTATGGCAAACCATTTGAGGAAATTAAGTGATAGTAAAAAAAATAAGTATAGCTCTGAATTACTGTAGCACTTACTAACAGTGCGATCGCATATCTTGTAGGGTGCGTTAATGAAATGTAACGCACCATTAAATATATATACATAAATGTAAAGCACCATATTTATTTTATGATTATTTACCGATTTTCGGTGCGTTATGCTGTCGCTAACACACCCTACGATTTAATCAGTTTGATCGTCCCAAAATCCTTAAGTGCGATCGCCGATCTTGTAGGGTGCGTTAATGAAATGTAACGCACCATCAAATATACACAAATTTAACTCCCCATATTTATGATTATTTACTGATTTTCGGTGCGTTACGCTATCGCTAACACACCCTACGGTTTAATTGGTTTAATCGTCCCAAAACCCTTGAGGTTTTTCCTTTCTGCCATCTGTACCCCAATCACTTGGATAAATTCCCTGAGCGATAAACCTATGAATACTGGAATACGGCCAATCTTGGGGATTTTCACACAATCCATGTCTAACCGGATTATCGTGAATATAATCACAATGTAGCTCAAAATCCCGTTCATCCCGAATTAAATGCTCCCAAAACCGACGTTGCCAAAGATTACTTTCTCGTCGCTTTTGTCGTGATTGGGAAACTTCCCTATTAACCCCTAATTCCTGTCCATAATGTTTAGTAACATAAGTTTTAATGAGGCGCAATCTAACCGACAAATCTTTATCATCGGTGGGTAAAGTCCACAAACAATGAAAATGATCAGGTAATAAAACAAAAGCATCAATACAAAAAGGATATTTTTCCCTGACTTTTTCTATTGCTTCTCGGAGAGATTTTCTCCCTATGTCAGTACAAAGCCAAGATTCTCTTTGATAAGTGACTTGTGTGATGAAATATGTACCTCCAGAAATATTAGGTCTTCTATAATTAGGCATTATGGAGCTAGTAGGGGTAAAAATAAATCACTGTTTAATTATTTATTGTAATGCGGAAAGATTGATCATAAGCTATCTGTGAAATACGGAGTCCTAAACCATGCAAGTGAAACTTTCTGAGCAAATTTCTTCCGATGATGCGGAAATTATTTTAAAACACTTACCAGAATGGATTCAGGATGCCTTGATTGCTCGTGCTACTGAAATTGATTATCCCGTTGAAGCAATTATTGAAATGGCGTTCACGTAGTGTCTCTGAAAGAGAATCGCCAGTTTTTTAGACACAGAGGCATTAAGTTTTGCTGATTGTAAGCCAGGGCGGGGTCAATAAATCTAATAAATATCTTTGCAAAAAGCGATAGCGCCAGCGCTGCTGCAAGCAGTTCGCTAAATTTCCATTTTCTTGTGTTTCCTTAACTCTTATTAAATGCGATCACTAATATTGGGTTAGTGCGATCGCTAATCACGTCGGATAATTTTGATTGTGCATTGCGATCTTTCAAAACAAACATCAAACTCTCGAAAAAAGTTAGTTTGCCCAAGAATTAAGGGTACATGAGAGGATTCTACCCAAGCAAATGCTAGACGAACGGGTTCAAGATTCCCAATTTGAACTTTCACAAATAACCCCCGTGCTTCAACCTTTGCAAGATTTCCAGCCAATGGTAAGCGGACAGTTTGATTATCCCAAATTGCACCTAATTGTAACCCAGTGTCATAAGGTAAGACATTGACCGTAGACCCAGTATCCAGCAGTGCATTCGCAGAAACAGAAAAGTCTGCATAACTCAAAATGACAGGAATTGTGGGTAATGCTTCATCGTCAGAAAAGGGAAACTCAACTGTACTAGGCATGAGTTGATGTCTCTTTGTTATCCTGAATCATCTGCATTAGAATGTTTGCAGCTTCCGTTGCGTCGTAGGGCGACCAAATCGGATACTCTGAAGCAGAAAAGATAACTTGTAATTCAGCGTTGGGGATTTGTGTAGCTAGGAGTTTAAAGAGTGATAATTTGTCTGATTGACTCAGATTATTGACTAGAGGAATTAACTCAGCAAGTGACATATTTTAAACTTTGAGATATACAATAATACATTGATTATAAGATATCTGTGGGGAGATGACAGGAGTTCTGTTTTAAATTACCATCTCTTAACCTGGATATCCTGAGAAGTAGAATTGAGAAATTTATTGAACATTGTGAAAATAACCTGGAGGAAAATCAATCATGAATCTTAATGAATTACCAGGTGCAGAAATAATATTACCTGGACTAAGTGATCTTCAAAATGGTGAATCTAATACAATTGGAGCATTGTTAATTGCGATCGCCTCAACACGCTTGACAGAAGCCGGTTTAGATATCCCCAAAGATCACTTATCACCAGAACCAGAGTTAACTTTATATGCTAATCTCCAAGATCAAAGAGACGATGCTTACGTTTATTATAATGCTTTGCTTAATCAACTAAATAGCTTTTGTAATTCACTCGAATTAAATTATAAATATTAGCCATCTAACCTTACTGTTAAATATCTTTGGGAAAAGTTATCTCCCTCAATTGTCATTTTATTGTGCTTCCTGAACTATTATTAATTGCGATCTCATGGGTAAGTGATAGCGAAGCGCTGCTGCAAGCAGTTAGCCAATACTCTAGGTTGCGTTAATGAAATGTAAAGCACCTTTTTCGGTGGCATGATGAGTTCGATAATCTACAATCTACCTTCCGTGCCAACGAACAATTCTGAAATACAGAATCAAGCAAGAAACATCTTGGATGCAATTGCGTTTACTCCCTTTGAGCAATGTCAACCCTTGAGCCGAGATTTTAGCGACATTCCAGATCGTCCCGGCATTTACGCAGTTAGGCATAGATATCAGGGATTGCTTTACATTGGTAAAACCAAAAGTTTACGAAGTCGTTTTAAAGGTGGACATAAAGCTTTTTTGTGGGCTTGGCTCGATCAATATAAAAGTGAAGATGTAAGAATTGCCGTGCAGACAATACCTTACTCGAAAAACCCTGAGCTACTATTAGAACTAGAGGCGATAATTTTGAGAGCAACTGAGCCACCATCGCATAAGCAATACAAGCCTTTAAATCTTCTCTCGTTAGGTCGGGAAAATCATCAAGAATTTCTGCTTCTGTCATCTCGGAAGCTAGGTATTCAAGCACCTCATAAACTGTAATTCGCAAGCCACGTACACAAGGCTTACCACCGCGTTTATTGGGTTCGATTGTGATATAGTTTCTGTAATTCATTATGTGGCTTTGCATTATTGCCAACTTATCTAATCATACCATGTATTCCTGCTCACAACTCAATAATTTCACTGTTAAACATCTTTGAGAAAGACGATAAGTAAAATTCCTTCTTTGCGTTCTCTTCTCTGCGCCTCTGTGTGAAAAAATACTCACGCCCGAATCACAGTAATCCGACGTTGATTTTCCGTCACCACAACCTCTGTTGATAACCTTTCCTCCATTGGTAGGGCATTTTTACGCCTGTCAAACACAAATAACCAACCAAAATCCAACCCCAAACGCCCTAAATAGGATTCTAACTGTTCAATACCATCAGCTTGCGGATCTCTCTTTTTATCCCTCCACACCTTTAATTCAATACCTAAAGTTACATCTTTGTAACGCAGACATAAATCCATTCGGTCGCTACCAATTGCATATTCCCGTTCCAAGACTCCACCACCATTGATAACACGATGCAAAAAAGCCATTAATACGATATGAGGGGCAATTTCATGGTAGCCAGTGCTACCTAATAACGGTTCTCCGTGCTGTCGCCAAAATTTAAGAAATGCTGTGAGTAAAGCATCTATATTTAATTCCCCTGCCGCAGTTAACCAAGTCGGTGCAATCATTGGTAAGGAAGCCATTGGTGTCACTGTTAAAACCCTGGGTAACACTTCCCGATAAATGGGATTAGCAATAGTTAATCCTCCGTAGGGGTGCATTTTACACAATCCTAAATCAATCACAAATTGAATATCATCATTGGGTATATTTCCTAATTCTAAACCTGCTAACATCGGTTCGATAATTGCTTTAATTCTTGGTTCTCGTAAGCGTTCGGCTAAACTATCTAAATGAGTATCTTGACGAGCAATTAATATTTCTTTTGCTTTTAAAATATCTTCTTTTGTAATCGCAATACTTCTATCTTTCACCATTTTTTCTACAATTTCTTTAGCCAAAGCATTCACTAACCAAGGTTGTCCTTGGGTTAAATCGAATGCTGTTTCTATGGCTTCTGGTGTGAAAATCTGTCCTGTTGCTTCTGTATGTTGTTGATATAATTCTGCCACTTCTTCAGCATTAAAATTTCGCAGAGTAATAGAACTGACTTTAATATTAAATGGACTAGAAGTATTTAATCTATCACTACCACCAGATGCAACTTTATAATCTCGCACATCTCTTAAACCAATTAATCCTACAGATGAGGGAAAATTTTCTGGACGATTGGGAAAACCATCTCTTAATTGTCTTAAAACTGAAATTAATGTTTGGTCTTGTAAAGAATCAATTTCATCAATCAATATTACCAAAGGTCGGGGTGAAGCTTTTGACCAACCTTGCAAAAAAGCCTTAATTCTGTTTCCTGGTTCTTCCTGTTGCCATTGTTTAACAGGTGGTTGTAATTCTTTGGGTAAGCGGATAGAAATATTATCATACCAAGTTCCCAAAATCGCTAATTCTGCCGCACCGGGGTCATGATTAAATGCACTTCCTACTTCTACTGATATCATTACTGCTGCATAATTTCCTGTGGCGGTAAGTTGATTTGCTAGGGATAACATTGCTGTTGTTTTCCCTGTTTGTCGTGGTGCATGAAGGACAAAATAACTACGCTGTTGAATTAGCTCCTCCAAATCTGGTAATCGTATTGTTGGAGAGAGCATATAGTGGATATCATCTTCACAAGGACCTGCAATATTAAACCAGTGAGTCATAGGATTTTGGCAGTTAGCGGACACTTTGAGTTTAGACGATTTTCGGGTTGGGGATGGCAGGAAGGGCTAATGGGGGATTTTTGTGTGTTTAAATATCGGGTAGATATACTGAATCACTCCGTCTATTACCTGGAAAAGGATAATAGTCAGAAAATTTATTGCTATCCAGCCAGATTTGGGTAGTTATCTGGAAATTTTCTGTATAATACGTGGATATTGAGGATATTCGCAAAATGGAAATAAAACCCCCTCCTCGGCTAGTTACTCTTGATACACAGGTTTTTAATAGCTATAATTTTCACTATAATTCTAAGCCTTTTCAAACCTTAGTTAAACTTTCTCAGGAAGAAAAAATAAGACTTCTTTTAACTTCTGTTACTCTTAATGAATTAAGAGCGCATATTATCGAAGGTGCTAAATTAGCATCAGAAGCAGTCAAGACAGGTATAAACAATTTAGATCATACACGATCCAAACCACCAAAAGGTAAGGAAAAAATAAAAATCTCTAAGAATTCTGACTTACTATATGAATTCAAGAAGAAAGTACAAGAACTTGTACCAAATTTCGAGCAAATTAAACATGAGCTTTTAGACAAACTTGAGATTTTTTTGCAGGAAACTGATTTTCAAAAAATAGAAGTTGATCAAGTTTCAGTGGTTGATATTTTTGAAAATTATTTTTCTGGTAATCCACCATTTGGCGAAGGAAAAAAGAAATCTGAGTTTCCAGATGCTTTTGCGCTCTTAGCTCTTAAAAAGGAGGCAAAAGACAGAAACAAAATAATCTATGTCGTTAGTGGAGATTCCGATTGGGAGAAGTTTTGTTCATCAAGTGAAGACCTATGTTGGATTGGAAATCTCGATGAATTATTAGAAAATATAATTCGAGAAACTGATTCAGATGAGGTTGACGTATGTTATGAACTTTATAGGGACAAAGAAAATGAGATAGAAAGATACATAGAGGATAAATTCTCAGATTTAGATTTTTCAATTGATTTGTCTGGCAGTAGTTTGATTGAATGGGGCAGTGAAGAAATTGAAGTTAATGTTAATTCAGTACATATCATTAATTCCTCATTGGTTGAAATTGACGATTCCGATTTAGATCAACCTTCAGTAGTGTTTGAGTTAGAAGCAGAGGTAAATTATGATGCAAATGTAAGCTATGAGAGCTTAGAATATGCAATTTATGACAGAGAAGATGGTATGTACTATGGAGGAGAAACAATAGATACAGTCTTTACTCAGTCGGTTAAGTTGAATGTGGAAGTTATGCTCACTCTATCTAGAGATAAAGACTATTCCTTGTGTGATGCCGATGTAGAAGATATTACTATAGATCCGAATAATACTTTAGGTGAAATAGTTATTGATACAGGCTTTAAGGATGATTATTACTAGATCAATCTAGATCAATAACCTACAACTAAAATTTTTACAGTACGATCATCGCGTTATACGAATTGTGATGGCGCAGAGCGCCCGCTGGAAGCAATCGCAATATAAAAAATCATTGGAGCGGACAAATATGATATTTTAGTTTTGAGTTGGGAGCGATCGCTCAATTTCCAAACAAATAAATACTTCTATACTCAAACAAGTATGTAATTATTTAAACGCAGATACTACCATTTGCGTATTTATATTGATAAAATCCTGGCTTATACTTCAATATAAATAAAATGTCGTGTTACTGAAATTATATGGAAAATCAGAAAATTATAGCACTACAAAATATCTTCAATTTAAATCATGACCTGTTGGTGGGGATAGATCCATTACTTCAGTAAACCGGGAATATTTCACCTCATTAGTTGGGGGAAACTGTGCGGAAACAGCCATTAAACCAACTTTGATATCCTCAAAGAAAATCACACCACCAATTCGTCCGTCGGCTTGGAATGGGCCATGGAAAAATTGATGTCGGGGAATATGGATGAGGAGAGAATTGGTAATTTTGACGTTTTGACCAAATAGTTGTTGACAGGTTTTTTTGACAACTGCATCTATATATTGATTCTGCACAGGTTGACCCAAGTTGATGAATTTGGGATTATCCCCAAAATGATCCATGTAATATGACCAGATGTTAGACAAATCTTTTTCTTCAGTGAGGATTTGCTTGAGTTCCTGCCATCGTTTGAAATTCATAATATGGGTAGTTTGGATTCTTCTTTGGTTACTAAAAATTTACCATAGTTATGCGATAGCGTTCGCGGAGCGTCCCGGAGGGAACTAGCGCTCCGTAGGAATCGCAATCGCTAATCTAGGATTAGGGAAAAATTAGGTAACGCCTGAAAACACCAAATAACTGTTAGTAGATAAAAGTAAATGGATTTATAATATATATGCGGTGGGTTTATGGCCTCATTTAAGGAAAAACCAGGGAATAATTATAACTATCCTGAAAAATCCTTGATATATAAGCAATTTATTAATTTATTTCCATATAACTGCTGTGCGGCCATTGTCCCCCTAATAAAGCGTAAATTTCTACAGGTTTAGCGGAGATGGTAATACCTATTTCATAGGACTTACCTGTAAAAGCAGCAAAGCGGCGACAAGCTTCATCATAAAAGCGACTACTGCGATAATTTTTATTAGTTAAATCAATGGCAAACAATCCGTAAAAATAACGAGGAATACTTTGGATTGTTTCGACAATTTGACCTAAATTTCTGGCTAAAATTGCATTAGGAGGAACTTCTGTTCCCCAAGCAGTATCTAAAGCCCAAGAAGCAGAACTTAAATGTGAACCACCACAAATTCCGCAAATTCTAGGAGTAACAATTAACCCAGCTTGGGGGTCTTTTCCCTTTAAAATTACTTCAAAACCGCGAAATAATTCTGCATGAGTCCAAGCATTTGTAACATAACCATCTTCGATTTCCACACGGACATCTAAATCACCCTCGACTCTACCGACGGGGGCGATATCTAATGTTTGAATTGGCATAATTTTGGGTAATTGGTAATAGGTAATAGGTAATAGGTAATGGGTAATATCTAATGCCCAATTAAACTAAGAAAAAGTCTTCATCTGTCCATTTTGGTGCTGCATCTTTAGCAACAACGGTGAGGACTGCGTAATCTTGTTGATTGATTCCGGGGGGTATTTCTTTGGGAACTCCCATAACAGTTTGGGTTTTAAATACTGTTCCCGGTTTCAGGTCATGGAAAGGAAATTCTGGTTCTGTACAACCAATACAGGGCATTCCGGCGCGGGTTTTTGATGATACCCTGTTCCAAAGGATGCGGTTACAGGAAGCATGGGTCATGGGGCCGCGACAACCCAAGTCATAAAATAGACAGCCTTTGCGTTGTCCAAATTCGGCGGTTGTGGCTTTGTAGGCAAAATGGATGTTGCGGGTACAACCAGTTTCGGCGTAGGTGTTAAAGAAGGTTTGGGGACGATGTAGGTCGTCTAAGGCAATATCACCAACACGTCCGGTAGCTATGGCGACTAATATCTGCGTTATCCAATCAGGATGGGCGGGACATCCGGGAATATTGATGACAGGTAAACCAGCCTTGCTGAGAAAATCTTTACCTAAAAAACCCCCTTCTTCCCGTTTGAGAAATTGTAAACCATTGGATTCGCTGGGGTTGGGTGACATGGCGGGAATACCACCCCAGGTAGCACAGTCACCAATGGCGACGACGAAACTAGCAGCTTTGGCTAGGTCGTTTAACCATTCTTTGGTGGGGCGGTCTGCGAAGCGATTCCATTCTCCCGTACCGTTGGGGGCGTTCACGACGCTACCTTCAAATACTAAAATGTCGAGGGGAGTTGTGCCTAAAACACATTCCCACAGCAGGGTTTGGAGGTTGTCACCGAGTTCTAAACCCAGGGAAGGATGCCAGAGGATGTTAATGCCAAAGTCAGCAATTAAATCGCAAGCTGTCGGTTCTTCGGCGTTAAGGAATGACATGGTGTCACCTGAACAAGCACCACCTTGCAACCAGAGTACATTTGTCATTGGCTATGATTTTTCTATTGTTGATGTGGAGATTTGGGCGGGTTGATTTCGCCTTTGTTGATGTGGAGATACGCAGGACAATAAAACTTTATTAATATTGGAATTTCTACTGATGAGTTAATTTGTAGAATTTCATTGTTTGATCAATATTGTTATTTTAACATACAGTTATTGTCTGAATCAGGATTTACAGGATTTAAGGATTTACAGGATTTTTGTTTGCTTGATGATACACAAATCATTACCAAAGTGATAAATTAGTTGACACTAAAATTAATATTAGTAAATTTACGCTAGATTTTTATGAAAATACTATTTTATAGTGGAAAGTATTGATGTAATTACCTTTGCTGCAACCTGAAAAACAGATGAGGTAAAAATACTTTATGTCAAGAAATCAGGAGTCAGAATAACTTTTTAAAAACTGACTGCTGTTAGCTATTGCAAAATTGGGGAATCTGTAAAAACTGAATAACTGCGTAAATCGGCTTAGTTGATGACTCAATTACTATGGCCAATTTATGAATTTTAGCGTTACAGATTCAGCCGTGAAAGCTGCTATAGCGGCCATTTCTAATGAGTCAGCGACAGCGGAAGAAAAAATCCAAATGCTGATAGAAATGGCACAGGGTTTTTTGAAAAAACCGAAAAGTTCCCAAGATTTACGTAATAGTTTAGGGTTATTTTATCGTGCTTATGAAATGTGTGGTGAAGACTATCTTTTATGGAAAGCACGAGCGAAGGTAGGAATAGCAGGTACTTTACAAATAATTCCTGATTCTGACCCTCAATTGTTGGTGCAAGCTAAGGAAAGTTACGAAGAAGCTTTACCAATTTTACAAGAATTTGCTGAACCTGTAGAAGTAGCAGAAACCCAGTTGAATTTGGGGTTAGTTTTACAGTCTTTAGTTCCCCATAGTTTAGCGCGGATGACTGATAGTATCCAAGCTTATCATCAGGCTTTGCGGGTATTTACTTGGGAAGAGTATCCCCAAGAATATGCGATTTTACATAATAACATTGCGATCGCCTATCTTTCTATGCCCATGTCATCAGAAAGAGAATATTTGCGTCAAGGTTTAGCAGTACAGTCTTTTGAAGCAGCACTTGAACATATTAACCTAATTGACCATCCCAGAGAATATGCCATGTTGCAAAACAATTTGGGTAATGCTTTGCAATATTTAATGAGTTCCCATCCCATTGATAATAATTTGCGGGCTATTTCTGCTTATGAGGAAGCTTTAAAAGTGCGTAATGCTCAGGATACACCCTTAGAATATGCTAACACCATTTCTAACAAAGCTAATGTACTTTTTAACCTTCCAGATGATCCAGAAAAACCAGAATTAGGTAATCCTGAAAATCTGATTAATGCTAAATTGTACTATCAAGAAGCCTTGCAGATATTTACTGATTATCAAGAAATTGAGAAAGTGGAAATAGTAGCTCAAGCACTCAAAGAATTAGAAGCAGAAATACAAGCTTTTGAGTTAAATTGACCTCAAATTAGGAGCAACCAAGATGTTTGATTTTGTCAATAATCCAGAATTCAGAAATTTCCTACATAGTTTAAATACAGACATCAATTTTGCAACTGTATTAGCTTGGTTAGTCATTGCTGTTATTTTATCAATGCTTGGTGGTGCGATGGGGGGAATGATGTTAGCCGGTAAAGAGATAGGCTATAAATTTTCAGCAATTATTGGTAGTTTATTTGCCCCTGCTGGTGTGATTCCTGCCATTGTTTTAAGTTTGCTGATTGTCAATTTTATTCACAAATAAATAGGAGGAGCAATGTTAGAATTAGGTTGGTTTTCGTTAAAGTTATTTCTCAAGGGTAAATTATTTCGAGATACTGGATATTTCCTGCGTCAAACTTTAATTGCTTGTACTATCGGTACACTATTAATAGTATTATTATCTCTTGCACCAATGCCTATTTGTATTCCTATTACTGTTGGTAGTTTAGCTACAGGTTTAATAATGCCTCTTGTGTTACAAGATTTCCGGATGAAGTAATTTTGAATCTATACAATTTTAAGTGTTCAATCCCTACAGATTTATCTGAGGGATTTAATTATTGTTGAACGCAGATAAACGCAGATAAACGCGGATTTTTATGGATAATTTGAAGAGATTATTTCTGGTATAGTTAAGGATTGACTTTTTCAAATTTTCTATGTCCCAGGTATCTCTCCCCCTGACTGCACTTGCACCTATGCAGGATGTAACAAATCTCTGGTTTATGAGGGTTATTGCCCATTATGGTAGTCCTGACTACTTCTTTACTGAGTATTTTCGCGTGCATGATAGCTCACGGCTGAATCGTAAAATTCTGACAGCAATCACTGAAAATGATACTGGTCGTCCTGTTTTTGCACAAATGATTGGTGAAAGCATTCCCGATTTAGTGAGAACAGCCAAGGAACTATGCAAATATAATATCGCGGGAGTAGATTTAAATATGGGCTGTCCAGCGCCGAGAATCTATCGGAAAAATGTTGGGGGTGGGTTGCTGCGAGAACCGGAAAAAGTAGACCGGATTTTGGGGGAACTGCGTGATACTGTGAATGATAAACCTTTAACTGTGAAAATGCGGGTAGGTTTTGAAAATACAGATAACTTTTACAAAATACTAGATATAATTACTGACCATAATATTGATTTACTGAGTTTGCATGGTCGCACTGTCAAAGATATGTACCACGGAGAAGTTAAATATGATTTGATTGCGGAAGCGGTGCAACGGGTTGATTGTCCAGTGTTGGCTAATGGTAATATTAACTCGGCGCAAACTGCCCTGGATGTGCTTTCCCAAACGGGTGCAGCGGGTGTGATGGTGGGACGTTGGGCAATTGGGAATCCTTGGTTGTTTAATCAAATTCGTCAGGCTTTGGGAGGAGAAGCGATTACACCTGTTCCTTTAGTAGAGGTACGCAAATATATTGATCGTTTATACCAAACTCCCACAGTCCCAAATATGCCAGAACGAGCGCGGGTGGGCTATATGAAAATGTTTCTTAACTACATTGCTTTAAGTGTTGATACTGAGGGTGAGTTTCTGCGATTGATGCGACGAACGCAGACTGAGGTAGAATTATTTAATTTATGCGATCATTTCCTTGTTGTTGATATTACAAAAACTTTAGCCTTAGCACCTTTTTTGAATGTGTAATTATTAAGCGATTATCTATTATTTAATTGGATTGATTGAGGGTACTTCATTTGACAATGAATATAGTCGCTACATGATTTAATTGATATTGTAATTTATTTAACAGAAAATCCACAGAAAATAAAGGAAATTGATATAAATATTCCGGATTTTATCATCACACAAAACCTGGTATAATTACTTTTAAAATTACTAAATGTTAAATCATAAAACTGAACATCTAAATATTTTACCCCTATCTTCCAACGCTGCCAAAATCATCTTAGGAAACAACACCACACCCGAACAAATCACCATCCCTCTCGAACCAAATCCATCAACAATGTTCGGACCCCGTGCAGCTTGTTTAATCTCACCAACCGGACCATTATGGGTTTCAGATACGGGACATCATCGTTTATTAGGATGGCGAAATTTACCTACAGAAGATAACCAAGCGGCAGATTTAATTATTGGACAACCGGACTTTTTTAGTGAAGGACAAAATGCTAAAGGTACACCAGGAAAAAATACATTGAGTGTTCCTACAGGTATTTGTAAATATGGTGATGGTTTAGCGGTTGCTGATGCTTGGAATCATCGGATTTTAATATGGTATAATCTCCCAGAAAAGAATAATCAACCCGCAGATTTAGTATTAGGACAAAGTAATTTTGTCGCTAACGAACCTAACCGGGGAAGTCAAACACCAGCAGCTAATACTCTACATTGGCCTTATGGAATTTTATGTTATGAAAATCAATTATTTGTCGCTGATACTGGAAATAGAAGATTATTAATTTGGCAGAGTTTACCTACGGAAAATGGACAACCTGCGGATATCGTTTTAGGACAACCAAACATGACATCTCGGAATGAAAATGGTGGTGGTTCTCCCACTGCTGCAAGTATGCGTTGGTGTCATGATATGACGATTTGGGATGATAATTTGGTGGTGACAGATGCGGGTAATAATCGGGTGATGATTTGGTCAGGAATACCTACAGAAAATAATAGTCCTTGTGCTGTGGTTTTGGGGCAAAAAAACTTTAATTTTGTAGAATTAAATCAAGGTGTTTATTTTCCTAATCGTAGTAGTTTAAGTATGCCCTATGGTGTAGATATTTGGGGTGATTATTTAATAGTTGCTGATACTGCTAATTCTCGTTTGTTAGGATGGAAAAAACGAGATAATATTTTTTTGTTGCAGGGTGCGGATGCTGATATGGTTTTTGGACAGGATAGTTTTATTAGTAAGAGTGAAAATAAAAATTTTGGTTTACCGACTAGGGAAAGTTTAAACTGGTGTTACGGGGTTAAGATTTGTGAGGGAAATGTGGTAGTTTCTGATTCTGGGAATAATCGGGTTTTGATTTTTCAATTTTAATATTATTGTGGGGTGGGCATCTTGCCTGCCCAAAGCATTAGAATTATCTCACGCAAAGACGCAAAGGCGCAAAGATGATAAGAGAGGAAATTAGGGTTCGGGGTACTGTTCAAGGTGTGGGTTTTCGTCCGATGGTGTATCGTTTGGCGAAGGTTTGTGGGTTGAAGGGTGATGTTTGTAATGATGGGGATGGGGTTTTAATTCGGGTTTGTGGGAGTGAGGAAAAAATTACGGAGTTTGTGGATAGATTGTATCAGGAATGTCCACCTTTGGCGAAGATTAATGAGTTAATTAGAAGTGAATATTTGGGTGATTTTGATTTTACTGATTTTGTGATTTCTCACAGCGTTAGTAATAGGATAAAAACGGAAATTGCTGCTGATGCAGCTACTTGTTCTCAGTGTCAAAGGGAGATTTTTGATCCTTTTAGTCGTTATTTTCGTTATCCTTTTACTAATTGTACTCATTGTGGACCAAGGTTAACGATTATTCGGGCTATTCCCTACGATAGAAATAATACGAGTATGGTTAAGTTTCCGATGTGTGGAAACTGTGAACAGGAATATCAAGATGTGGAAAATAGGCGTTTTCATGCCCAACCTGTGGCGTGTTTTAAGTGTGGTCCAAGTGCATGGTTAGAACGTGCTGATGGTAAACCTGTTATTGCTGATATGTTTTCGATGTTGGATGATGTGGATGCAGTTTGTACTTTATTACAAAAGGGTGAAATTGTTGCTATTAAAGGTTTAGGTGGGTTTCATTTAGCTTGTGATGCTACTCAAGAAATGGCAGTTAAAAAATTAAGAGAACGGAAAAAACGTGATCATAAACCTTTGGCTTTGATGGCTAGGGATATCAATATTATTTCTGAATATTGCTATATTAATGATTTAGAAAAAACTTTATTAAATAGTCCTGCCGCACCTATTATTTTATTAAATATTAAACCTGAAAAACAGGTAGCTGCTTCAATTGCACCAGGTCAAAATACTTTGGGGTTTATGTTACCTTATACTCCTTTGCATCATTTAATTCTCAGAAGAATGAATCGGCCGATAGTTTTAACTAGCGGTAATATTTCCGATGAACCACAATCTATAGATAATGAAGATGCTAAAAATAAGTTATCGAAAATAGCTGATTATTTTTTATTGCACAACCGCGATATTGTTAACCGGGTTGATGATTCAATTGTCAGAGTTATTGATAATAAAATCCAAACTCTCAGACGTGCGAGAGGATATGCACCAGCACCAATTATTTTACCATCTGGTTTTGAGAAAGTACCGCCAATTTTAGCAATGGGTAGCGAGTTAAAAAATACCTTTTGTTTATTAAGAGCAGGTGAGGCGATTTTATCCCAACATTTAGGAGATTTAGAAACTGCTGCTGCTTTTAATGCTTATCAAGAAACATTGAATTTATATCTGAACTTATTTCAACATCAACCAGAAATAATTGCTATTGATAAACATCCAGAATATTTATCATCTAAACTCGGAAAAGAACTAGCAGAAACTAACAATATTAAAATAAATGAAATTCAACATCATCATGCCCATATAGCAGCTTGTATGGCAGAAAATCAAATTCCATTAAATACAAAACCTGTATTAGGAATAGCATTTGATGGTTTAGGATATGGGGAAGATGGGAAATTTTGGGGGGGAGAATTTTTATTAGCTGATTATTGTAAATTTCAAAGATTAGCAACATTTAAACCAGTAGCCATGATAGGAGGAAAACAGGCAATTTATCAACCTTGGAGAAATACATATTCTCAATTAATTAATGCTTTTGCTTGGGAAGAAATCAAAGAAAAATACAGCGATTTAGAAATAATCAAATTTCTAGAAATTAAAAACCCTACACTACTTAACCAAATTATTAAAAAAGGTATTAACTCACCCCTAACATCATCGGTAGGAAGATTATTTGATGCAGTAGCAGCCGCAATAGGAATTTGTCCGGAAAAATGTAGCTATGAAGGACAAGCAGCGATAGAAATGGAAGCCATAGCTAATATTAACATATTAAACAATGATAAAGAAACTATAGATTATCCCTTTAAAATTGAAAAAGCAGATAAAATTGATTATATAAATTCTGCCCCAATGTGGGAAGGAATATTAAAAGACCTCAAGCAGAAAATTCTACCATCAGAAATAGCTGCTAAATTTCACATTAGTTTAGCTATTTTAATTACGGAAATAGTCAAAAACTTAAAGCAAAAATATCAATTTAATCAAGTAGTATTAACAGGGGGAGTATTTCAAAACCGCATACTGTTAGAACAAACAAGTAAACGATTAAAAAACATAGGAATAAAAGTTATTACCCATAGTATAGTACCAGCAAATGACGGAGGTTTATCACTAGGACAAACTGTTATAGCTGCTGCGAAATACTTAAATAAATAACATAAAAACTCTGCGTGATACTTAATCTTAAAAAAAGGAAACTAAAAATGTGTTTAGGAATACCAGGACAAATAATAGAAATAACCAACCCAGAACATAAACTAGCAATAGTTAATGTTGGAGGAGTAAAACGCCAAATAAACATAGCGTGCATCGTAGACGAAGAACATCCACCAGAAAAATGTATCGGAGACTGGGTACTCGTTCACGTAGGTTTTGCCATGAACAGAATCAACGAACAAGAAGCAGCAGAAACCTTAAAACTCCTGCAAGAAATAGCCCAAACATACACCTAAAAAACCCCTTTCTTCCTTTGCGACTTTGCTCCTTTGTACCTTTGCGCGAAACAAAAATATGAAATATGTAGACGAATTTCGCAACCCAGAAAAAGCCCAAGCCTTAACAAAAGAAATCGCCAAACTCAGCCAACAAATAGACAAACATCTCAAAATAATGGAAGTATGCGGAGGACATACCCATTCAATTTTTAAATACGGCATCGAAGAAATATTACCCAAAAACATCGAACTCATACATGGGCCTGGTTGTCCAGTATGCGTCATGCCTAAAGGTAGAATAGACGATGCGATCGCCCTTTGTCAAAACCCCAACGTCATCTTCACCACCTTTGGTGACGCAATGCGCGTACCCGGTTCAAAAACCAGCTTATTACAAGCAAAAGCCCAAGGTGCAGATATTAGAATGGTTTACTCACCCTTAGATAGCCTGAAAATTGCCAAAGAAAACCCCAATAAAGAGATAGTATTCTTCGGTTTAGGCTTTGAAACCACCGCCCCCAGCACCGCTTTTACCATCCTCCAAGCAGCCGCAGAAAACATTACTAATTTCAGTTTATTTGCCAATCACGTATTAGTAATTCCCGCCTTACAAGCATTATTAGAAAATCCCGATTTACAACTAGATGGTTTTGTTGGGCCCGGTCATGTCAGCATGGTCATAGGAACAGAACCTTACGAATTTATCGCTCAAAAATATCATAAACCCATCGTTGTTTCTGGATTTGAACCATTAGATATATTCCAATCAATTTGGATGTTATTAAAACAAATAGTTGAAAATCGCTGTGAAGTCGAAAATCAATATAATCGTTTAGTTGAAAAATCAGGAAATCAAAACGCCATCCAAGCCATGAACCAAGTTTTTACACCCCGTGAAAAATTTGCATGGCGCGGTTTAGGAGAAATCCCCAATTCTGGTTTTCAAATACGTAAAGAATACGCCCAATTTGATGCTGAAGCTAAATTTCATCTTCCTAATTTAACAGTTCCAGATCATAAAGCCTGTCAATGCGGAGAAATTCTCAAAGGAGTTGTCAAACCTTGGGAATGTAAAGTATTTGGTACAGCTTGCACACCAGAAAATCCCATTGGTGCTTGTATGGTTTCTTCCGAAGGTGCTTGTGCAGCATATTATAAATATGGCAGACTTTCTACAATGGCAAAAAAAGCTACAAAACAAACAAAAGAACCTATTTCTCTGTGATAAATAATTATTAATTTGAGGAAATATTTGAGGTCATTTATATGCCATTTGTTACTGTCCAAATCGGTAAAGGTCATTCTCTAGAAAAAAAGCGGAAATTAGCACAAGCTGTTACCGATGCTTTAGTTTCTGCACTGGGTACAAAGCCTGAATGGGTAACTGTTCATATTGATGAATTTGAACGGGATAATTGGGCAGTTGGTGGTGTTTTACACTCTGATAAACACAGCGGTAGACATGATCAAACTGGGAGATAAAACAATTAAATAATATTTGGTTTGTGGGGTGGGCATCTTGCCCGCCTAAGTGTTATTTTCTCACATAAAGCCGCAAAGGAGCAAAGTAAGAACAGAAAGGTTTTTAAGTTAATAAGTTTATAAAATGAAGATGTTTAATATGGAAGTTTACAATAATCAAGAAGTTAAAAATCCGTTGTTTGATCAGATTGAAAAGGTGCGTCGTCGCAGCAATAAAGTTAAAGATACTTATATTAATTTATCTCACGGTAGCGGTGGTAAGGCGATGCGAGATTTAATCGCTGATGTGTTTGTGAAAGGTTTTGATAATCCGATTTTATCACAGTTAGAAGATCAGGCAAGTTTTGATTTATCACAACTTTCTCAATTAGGAAATAGGTTGGCTTTTACTACTGATTCTTATGTGGTTGATCCTTTATTTTTTCCTGGTTCAGATATAGGTGAATTGGCTGTTAATGGTACCGTTAATGATTTAGCTGTGAGTGGTGCTAAACCTCTCTATCTCACTTGTAGTATGATTTTAGAGGAGGGTTTAGAGTTAGAAATTCTCAGAAAAGTTGTTTTTAGTATGCAAAATGCTGCCCAAAAAGCAGGGGTACAAATTGTCACGGGAGACACTAAAGTAGTTCATCGTGGTTGTGCTGATAAACTGTTTATTAATACTGCTGGTATTGGGATTATTCCTGAAGGAATTGATATTTCTCCTCGCAATATTCAAGTGGGTGATGTGGTAATTGTTAACGGGGAAATAGGAAATCATGGTACTGCTATTTTAATTGCCAGGGGAGAATTAGAACTAGAAACAGATATAGAAAGTGATTGTCAACCATTACATGAATTAGTGGCAGAAATTATCAAAGTTTGTCCAGAAATTCGCGCTATGCGAGACGCAACTAGAGGAGGTTTAGCTACGGTATTAAATGAATTTGCCCAAACTGCAAATGTAGGAATTAGAATTAATGAAAACTCTATTCCTGTCAGAGACGAAGTGAATGGAATGTGTGAAATTTTGGGTTTAGATCCTCTTTATTTAGCCAATGAAGGTAAATTAGTTATTGTTGCACCGCCAGAAAAAGCGGATTTAATATTATCAACTATGCAAAATCACACAGCAGGAAAACAAGCAGCTATCATTGGTGAAATTATCCCCAATCCCCCAGGAATATTACTATTAAAAACAGCCTTTGGTACAGAAAGAATAGTTGATATGTTAGTAGGAGATCAATTACCAAGAATATGTTAAAAGTAGGTTGGGTTGACGCAAGGAAACCCAACATTTTCAAGAATATAGTTATCATAAATTTGTTGGGTTGCGCTGTCGCTTTACCCAACCTACAAACTGTCACCTGTCACCTATTATATGCACGAACTTGGAATAACCCAAAACATCATCGCCATCGTTAGCGAAAATGCCCAAAATAAAAAAGTCCAAAGAGTATTATTAGAAATTGGTCAACTTTCCGCAATTATGCCTGATGCTATTCAATTCTGCTTTGATATTTGTGCTAAAGATACAATAGTAGAAGGGGCAAAATTAGAAATTGTGGTAATACCTGGAATAGCTAAATGTCGCCAATGTGGTAATACATTTGATGTAGATAAACCCTTTGGAATTTGTGAATGTGGTAGTATAGAAATGGATTTAATAACTGGTCAAGAATTAAATATTAAAGAAATTGAGGTAGAAGAATTATGTGTGTAACTTGCGGCTGTGCTGATGATAACAATATAACTATTACAAATATGGAAAATCAACATCATCATACTCACACCTTAGCTGATGGGACGGTAATTACTCATACTCATAATCATCATGAACCAGCAGCAAATGTTCACGCTAAAATTCATCAGACAACTATATCTTTAGAACAGGAAATATTAGGTAAAAATAATTTATTAGCTGCCCAAAATCGCGGTTGGTTTAAGGGTAGAAATATCCTAGCTTTAAATTTAATGAGTTCTCCTGGTGCAGGTAAAACTACTTTATTAACTCGGACTATTAATGATTTAAAAGATAAGTTAAATATTAACGTGATTGAAGGTGACCAAGAAACTACTAATGATGCGGAAAAAATCAAATCTACAGGCTGTAAGGTGGTGCAAATTAACACGGGAACTGGTTGTCATTTAGATGCAGGAATGATAGAAAAAGGTTTACAAGAATTAAACCCACCTTTAGATTCTGTGGTGATGATTGAAAATGTGGGAAATCTGGTTTGTCCAGCTTTGTTTGATTTAGGTGAACAGTCTAAGGTGGTGATTTTGTCGGTGACGGAAGGGGAAGATAAACCTATTAAATATCCCCATATTTTCCGCGCTAGTGATATTATGATGCTGACGAAGGTTGATTTGTTGCCTTATTTAGAGTTTGATGTGCAACGTTGTATTGAATATGCGAAACAGGTAAATCCAAAAATCCAAATTTTTCAGGTTTCTGCTACTACTGGTGTGGGTTTGGATGAGTGGTATGGGTTTTTGTCCCGTCGGGTTGCTGTGGTTTAGTTGTTTTGGGTGTTGTTGATTCGGAGTATGATTTTTTGCACGCAGAGTCGCAGAGTCGCAGAGAGTAGGAGTTTTATTCTTAACTCTGCGATGCTTTGTTTTGTTTCGTTTCAATCCCTCATAGGGATTAAGTGGAATTTCAACGATTAAAGGAAAAGCCAGATTGGCAAGTTGTATTTGTTTCAATCCCTCATAGGGATTAAGTGGAATTTCAACTTGCCAGGTGGAGGAGGGAGTACGTTAAATTGTTGTATGTTTCAATCCCTCATAGGGATTAAGTGGAATTTCAACTTCCATAAATACCCAGCCCACGTCCCCTTTCGGTGAGGATTGTTTCAATCCCTCATAGGGATTAAGTGGAATTTCAACCTACTCTTTTGTTTGTCTTTATTCGATTGGGATATAAGTTTCAATCCCTCATAGGGATTAAGTGGAATTTCAACGGTTTATCACCTGCTCCATTTTAGGGAGCATCGGTTTCAATCCCTCATAGGGATTAAGTGGAATTTCAACCCGTACTCTTGATGATCATCTGATTTTTTAGGAGTAATGGTTTCAATCCCTCATAGGGATTAAGTGGAATTTCAACGGTTATTACAGTCTTTATACTTTTTATGATGAAGTAGTTTCAATCCCTCATAGGGATTAAGTGGAATTTCAACGACCTCCACATAAATGCTAAAAGTGGAAAAATAGGTTTCAATCCCTCATAGGGATTAAGTGGAATTTCAACTTTACATCTTAAAGGCAGTTCGTTCGAGCGGAGGTTTCAATCCCTCATAGGGATTAAGTGGAATTTCAACTTGGTAACGTGCCTTTTGGAAATTACAAAATTTCTGTTTCAATCCCTCATAGGGATTAAGTGGAATTTCAACCTCAAAATACCCACACTTTTCTATGGTTGTAATAGAAAGTTTCAATCCCTCATAGGGATTAAGTGGAATTTCAACTTTCTGTGTTAATGTGATGTATTTTATGCAGTGTCGTTTCAATCCCTCATAGGGATTAAGTGGAATTTCAACACTGATTCAAGATTCATTTGCTAATATTATGTATCGTTTCAATCCCTCATAGGGATTAAGTGGAATTTCAACCAGAATACATAGGAGTATTTCTATCTGATAATCAATAAGTTTCAATCCCTCATAGGGATTAAGTGGAATTTCAACAGAAAACCTGAATTTAGGATGTTGTTGGAAATATATAGGTTTCAATCCCTCATAGGGATTAAGTGGAATTTCAACTGTAGACGACCCCCAAGGTATAGCAAAGTTTGGGGTGCGAGGTTTCAATCCCTCATAGGGATTAAGTGGAATTTCAACATGGGGGAATTTCGGCAATTTAGTAGTGATAATTTTAAGTTTCAATCCCTCATAGGGATTAAGTGGAATTTCAACTGATAGTCTACGTATTGATTCAGCAGCAAGATTTGTTTCAATCCCTCATAGGGATTAAGTGGAATTTCAACAAATCTTGGCTTTCTCATTTGCCGCCCACCAGGTAAGTTTCAATCCCTCATAGGGATTAAGTGGAATTTCAACTATTTTCAAGCATTTCTGTAAATGATCTGATTGTGTTTCAATCCCTCATAGGGATTAAGTGGAATTTCAACCGAAAGTGGGTTAAGCACTGTCATGAATGATGGTGTTTCAATCCCTCATAGGGATTAAGTGGAATTTCAACTCGGATTGAAAGCGGTTCTCGCACTCCTGACGACGTGTTTCAATCCCTCATAGGGATTAAGTGGAATTTCAACAAAATGAAGCAATAGAAGAAGCTATTAAATCTAGGTTTCAATCCCTCATAGGGATTAAGTGGAATTTCAACTCAAGATGTCTTTGAACGCGATCGCTGAAGGAGAAAATACAACGTTTCAATCCCTCATAGGGATTAAGTGGAATTTCAACTTCATCGAATTGAAACGTGCCTTGAAGCCAATGGATAGGTTTCAATCCCTCATAGGGATTAAGTGGAATTTCAACTATAAGCACCGTTTGATTATCAAACACCACGTTGTAGTTTCAATCCCTCATAGGGATTAAGTGGAATTTCAACTACTCAAATCAGCACTATCGTCAATCAAAAAATCGGTTTCAATCCCTCATAGGGATTAAGTGGAATTTCAACTGCGGCACTGGGAAACCCTTGGCATATTTGATTTTCAAGGTTCAATTGCGCGGATGTCATAATCATAGTCCATTTCAGAAATCGTGTCAAGGGCAAAAAACGCTGAAACTCTTACTGCGTAAAGTGCGCGGGTGTACAGGAACATCAGATTGATAGAATCCAGACAGAGCAATACTTTCCAGCTTAATCATACTCACTCCGACTTAACACCTACCCATCCGCGCATTTTCACAGAATCTGCAACCAGATAAAATTTACCTATTGATAAATTTGCGTAGCTTTGAGCATATGATAGGTAATAATCAACTGTGTCAAAGCCAGAGGATAACTTTGTAGAGTTTCCCCAGTTGTACCAGCTATTGTACCCAATTCTGGATTAATTTCGCGATCGCAAACATTCTTTAAATAAGGCATATCATTACACATAATATGCTCAATATTATTCACCTGTTCCAAAGTAGCGTGGCCATCCACTTCCAGCACATCTACAGGTTTACCCATATCTCGGTCTAGTCCTAAACGTACCGCTGATTCAGCATGATTACTATCAGGTTGAATAATCTGCGTAAAATCTGGGTGAGGAATAGTTGGTCTTAATACCAAACGCACATTTAAATGATCATTACTTTCATCCTTATCTTCCGTAGGAGGATAAAAACTGACCACAATATCAGACCATTGACGTTGAGGACGAATAAAGTTTTCCGAATCTGGTTCGCGTTTTTGTAATTCCGCTAACACCTGTTCCTCAGAATAACCCCGTTTTTGGGTATCTCGTTTTACTTTCCACGTAGCTCTTAGTGATTCAGGAGGAGCAAGATATACTTTCACATCATAAGCATCACGTGCAGCACGGGTAGAATACCCCAGTAAACCTTCAATAATTACAAATTTACTCGGTTTAATATACTTGGGAGCTTCAAATGTACCTGTTTTGTGACTATAAACTGGCTTGAGAATTGCTTGTCCTGTGCGTAGCAGCGATAAATGTTGCTGCATAATATCTAAATAATTACAATCAGGATGTAGGGCTGTAATTCCTAATTCTGCTCGTTGTTGACGATCATAACGGTGGTAATCATCTGTACAAATGAGGGTAACATTTTCTGGCCCGAGTACCTGAGCAATACCTTTTGTTAGAGTAGTTTTTCCCGCTGCGCTATCACCGACAATACCAAGAATGATTGGACGATTCATTTTACCCCCTTTAACACAGGTTAATTACGTGATAATGTTTCTGGAGAACTTTTTTTAATTAGTTCATTAATTTTAGAGGGAAATTCACTCAAAAATTCCAGCTTTAACCATCGTCGCAACATCTCTCAACATAGAGGAGGAAAGAGGGAATAATTCTTGTTTCAAGCTCCTGATGTGAAAAGTGTAAAATTAGCATTTATATGTTTAATTTAATGTAAATGACTCGCTTTATACATGACCAGTTTGCCAAAGACTATGTTCAGAAACAGAAAATAGGGAGTTGATTATGCGATTAGCACCACTTTACCAGCAAGATCGAGAACTGGCGAAACAAGAAAGATTACACAAAGGATTACAGGAAGGATGACAAAGAGAAAGACAGCTAATTATCCATCTACTAAATCGTCCCATTGGTGAAATTGATTCCTCATTAATTCAACAAGTACAAGAATTATCTGTTGACAAACTTGAAGAATTAGGAGAAGCCTTGTGAGATTTTACCTCAGTTGCTGATTTAGAAACTTGGTTCAAATCTACAAACTAGATCCGAAAAATAGATCCGAGCATTGCCATTTTCTCATATCCTTAGATGACAAATTCCTAACTTCTCTTTATTTTAATACAATGATCAAACAAACTATAGGCTTAGAACAAAAAGTCTATGATTACTTGCTCTCAATTTCTTTACGTGAACCAGAAATTTTAACCCAACTGCGTCAAGAAACAGCCCAACTACCAGGTGCTATCATGCAAATTTCCCCTGAACAGGGGCAGTTTATGGCATTGTTAATTAAGTTATTAGGAGCTAAGAAAACTTTAGATATAGGTGTCTTTACAGGTTACAGTTCCTTGGTAGTAGCTTTAGCATTACCAACAGACGGAAAAGTTATCGCTTGTGACATTAACCTAGAAAGTACAGCAATAGCTAGGCGTTATTGGGAAAAAGCCGGAGTCGAAGACCAAATTGATTTACGTATTGCTCCAGCCTTGGAAACATTAGATGAGTTAATAGCAACAGGTGAAACTGAAAGTTTTGATTTTGCCTTTATAGATGCAGATAAAGGAAACTATGAAAACTATTATGAGCGATCGCTAAAATTAATTCGACCAGGTGGACTAATTGCTATAGATAATGTCCTGTGGTCTGGTAAAGTTGCAGATCCAGAAATTCAAGATAATAAAACCCAAAAAATCCGTGACTTTAACCAATTATTACATCAAGATGCCCGAATTAACCTGAGTTTAGTTCCCATTGCCGACGGCTTAACTTTAGCCATGAAAAAGTAAGCAACAATTAATAAGCAACAATTAAAAATTAAACTAAAAATTAAACAGACCTCCTACTTGTATCAAAGTTAGGAAGTCTGAATAATCACAACCAGAAAATTAATCAACTATTCATCATCTAAAACCCCAATTGTTGGGTTTCTAGGATCATTTTTTTGTTCTTCCACAAACTCCCCAACTGCATAGACATCAGGCCATACAGTTGCCCCATGTTCATAAGTATCAATACCGATTTTATCAGCTTCGGGATGAACACGTAATTTACCCATCGCTTTTAGCACACTGAACATTGCAAAAGCAAAAGCAACAGTGAATATTGCGATCGCCACTACACCCAAAATTTGCACACCCAGTAGATCAAAACCACCGCCTAAAAGTAGACCCGCTTTACCATTCAAGGTCAATTCTTTTTGAGCTAAAAAGCCCACAGCGATAGTACCCATCATGCCATTAATACCATGAACAGCAAAAGCACTAACTGGGTCATCAATGTGCAGTGATTCAATTAAATCAATACCCACAACAATCAAAATACCACCAGTAATACCGATTAAAACTGCCGCCCAAGGTAAGACAAAAGCACAGCCAGCAGTCACGCCTACTAAACCAGCTAAAGAACCATTGAGAGCGTAGGTTAGATCCCATTTATGAGAACGGAAATGCTGATAAAACAGAGCAGTTAAAGCACCTGCACCAGAAGCCATAGCAGTATTAATGGTTACCAAACCAATTAAACCAGTATTGCCAGTCCCCAAGGTTGAACCAGGGTTAAACCCAAACCAACCTACCCATAAAATCATCGCCCCCAGAGTTGCCAAACCTAAGTTATGTGCTGGTGGCAGTGTTCCCCAGGGTGTACGTCCTGGTCGTGGACCAATCAAATATGCACCAACTATGGCTGTCCAACCACCCACACTGTGAACCACCGCACTACCAGCAAAATCATGGAAACCCATTTTCGCTAACCAACCGCCGGAGTTCCATACCCAGTGAACAATAATGGGATAGCTAAACGCACCCATAATGGCACTGTAGATAATATCACCGACGAAGTTAGCTCTCCCCGCCATTGAACCAGTGGTAATAGTACTAGCAGTAGCAGCAAAAGCGAATTGGAAGAAGAATAAGGTATAAGTATTAATTCCAGTTTCTAAACCAGGAGCGCCCATCGGGTAACTACCATCTACACCAGGTAACTGACTCAGGAAAAAGGTATCTGTACCGATAAAACCCCCCGCACTTGTACCGAAAGCCACCCCAAAGCCAATACCCCACCAAACCAAGATGGTAATACAGGGATCAACGAAGTTTTCTACCAGGGCATTAACTACTCCTCTTTGTCTGAGCAAACCAGCTTCTAACATTGCAAAGCCAGTTTGCATGAAAAATACTAAAAATCCTGTCAGTAGTACCCAGGTGGTATCAATAGAAATTTGTAATTTTTCAGTTGTTGCTGCTAAAGATTCTATTGTTGGTGGATCAGCAGCTTGGACAACTGTAGGAGCGAAAACTGCAAACACCATTGAACCTATAGCTAGTGCTAGTAGGCGGTGTAAAGAACGATTAGATATATTCATTTGTTCTGCTGAATAAAAAGCTAAAATTGTTTTTTGGCTTACCCAAATAAATTAATTTACTTGGGGTTATTACACAAGGTTTTGCTCGTAAATTTCGATTGTTTGTCTGTATATTTTGTTTCTTTGATGTTTTGTATCTCTCCTCAAACATATTTACTTTTCAATGGATCAGAGTAACAGGAGTTTATTTTTCTAGGAAATTTCCTATCATTCATGAGAGATAATCATTAGTCAATGTGCGGTTAGTAATCTGGCATAAACCAGTTGATTTAATAATTAGTGAGTGAGAACGAGAATATACAGGAATTAGTTAGCTTAACTCCTGTTTTGGATTTGTGAAATTGTCAGTAAATAATTTGACTGATTCTCCATTTAACTAAGTTAAATATTCTGTATCATGAAATACAGTTTTTATTTTTTAAAATACACCATGCTGTTAATGTAGGAAAGTTACATAGATTAATTTACTTGATCTTCCTTAAAAAATCAGCATTTATGACTATTTACAGCCATGAATTATAACTTTGATCTATATAGCTATATAAAACAATGATACTTAAAGCTAATATGATAGGAAATAATTATAAATTCCGCGTTTGTACGTATTTCTATACTCTAAGTTAAAAATTTACAACTGTAAATAAAGCTATGAAATTATTTACAAGGTCTTTACAGGCATTATTGGTAAACAGTTAAATACTAGACACTTTGTGATTAGTTATAAATTAAGTTGGTATGTAGCCAATATGTATTATTGTGCAGTAATTTTAACAACTGTAAACAGCCTAAGTATATTATCTGAAATTCAATGGCATTCTTACTAAAAATATAGGAAATAATCTGAGTATAAATCAAGTATTAATACGGATTTAAAGAGGAGGAATAACAGATTCAATAATGATTAGGTAAGACCAAATGAGAACTTTTGGAAACAAAATTCAAGTATTTTTCATTTTTCAAATCATTTAACCTAGTTTGTAATTTTTGTAGCCTAATTTGAGGTTAGAGAATTGCAGATTTATATTGATTTACGCTGTCAATATTCAATCAATTGGTGCAAAAATCAATAGATAAAAAATATCGGAGTTTAGCAAACAATGGCAATATCACTTACTAAAGGACAACGAGTATCACTAGAAAAAGTTGCCCCAGGACTCAAGGAAATATTTGTTGGTTTAGGTTGGGATGTCAAAGTTACAGATACAGGCTTTGATTTTGATTTAGATGCTTCTGTTTTTTTATTGGGAAGCAACGAAAAACTAATTTCTGATCAGCACTTTATTTTTTATAACAACCTTACCAGTCCAGATCCAGCTAAATCAATAGAACATACAGGAGACAACTTAACTGGTGTAGGTGAGGGTGATGATGAAGTCATCAAAGTTAATTTACAACAAGTTCCAGCAGACATTCAAAAAATAGTTATTACCGTTACTATTCATGAAGCAGCGGAAAGAAGCCAAAATTTTGGTCAAGTTCAAAATGCCTTTGTCCGGGTTGTAAATGCCCAAAATGAACAAGAAGTCATTCGCTATGACCTAGTTGAAGATTATTCAATTGAAACTGCATTAATTATGGCTGAACTTTATCGCAAAGATGGAGAATGGCGTTTAAATGCGGTTGGTTCTGGTTATCAAGGTGGTTTGAAAGCATTACTAGATCGTTTTAGCTAGGATTAATGAGGAGAAAATAATCATGGCAATTAATTTACAGAAAGGACAGAGAATATCACTTTCTAAAGAAGCACCTGGTTTAACTAAAATGATGTGTGGACTAGGTTGGGATGTGGCTAAAAAGTCCGGTGGTGGATTTTTTAGTAACTTTGGAGGTGGTGGACAAGATTATGATTTAGATGCTTCTGTGATCTGTCTGGATAACAATGGTCAATTAACCAGTCAAGAGAATATTATTTACTTTGGTAATCTGCAACATTATTCAGGAGGAATAACTCATACAGGAGATAATTTAACTGGTGCTGGGGATGGCGATGACGAAGTAATTATTGTTGATTTACCGCGAATACCAGCCGAAATTGCTAAGTTAGTATTTGTGATCAACATTTACGAATGTATTAATCGTAAACAAGATTTTAGCCAAATAGAAAATGCCTTTGTGCGTTTAGTGAATGTTGCCAATAACAAAGAACTAGCTCGCTATAATCTTTCTGGTAAGGAGTATACAGGAATGACAGGGATGATTTTATCTGAAGTTTATCGCCATAATAATGAATGGAAAATGGCAGCTATTGGCAATGGTGTCAATGTCAATGGTTTGGGAGAATTAATTAAATCTTACTGTTAATTTGAGGAACAATGTCACTTTACGATCGCCTGAATCTGAAAAAACCAAATCGTAAGTTACAAGTTCCTATTTGGGAACGGATTAACCTGCAAAGACCGGAAAAACTCCGCTGTCTAAGTTGCCGTTCTCGAATTCAAACTAATTGGCAAGTTTGCCCATTTTGTAGTCGAGTATTGATTAACAAATCTGAACAAAAACGTCACTGTATTTGGGTAGATATTTCACAAGTTCTCATTGGTGTTGAACAAAAAAGCACTTTAATAAATCTGATAGAAGATGCTTTATCTAAAGTATTTAGTTCCTTTAGAAGTGTAAATGTTTTTTTAACATCAGAACCACCTGATCCTAGAGAATGGGGTGAACATTTTACTCATGTTCATTTATTATTTCATCATGAACAAGTTGATTATTTAGGAATTGCCAGTTTTAATCCTGGTAAAGTAACTAATATTGCTGTTGTGAGATTAGATCAAATACTTCATGCTTCCTATTGTGCTGATTTAAGTTTAGAGCAACTATCTAATTTAATTGCTAATACTATCACCCATGAAATTGGACATACTTTAGGATTAGATCATTCTAATTTACCTACAGATGTGATGCACGATGGTTTGGATCATAGAATTCATAGTTTAATGCCACCATCATTTCATGCCGAGCAAATTATTTTCATGAATTATGCTATTAATCAATTTAAATCTCTGTAAGGGTTTAGCACTGCTAAACCCCTACTTCTAAAACTCTTGTTTTAAATATTGCTGATAACCTAATTCTTGTAACTTGCTTTGTTTATCCATGACCAGATCACGTAAACTTTGCCGATATGCTTGGACTTTTTCTAGTAATTCTGGTTGGTGAGAAGCAAGAATCTGCACTGCTAAGAGTCCGGCATTTTTAGCATTACCAATAGCCACAGTAGCAACGGGAATTCCTGAAGGCATTTGCACAATAGAATACAAAGAATCTAATCCCTGTAAATTGCGAGTAGCAACAGGAACACCAATCACAGGCAGAGGTGTTAAAGCTGCAACCATACCGGGAAGATGGGCAGCACCACCAGCACCGGCAATAATGACTTTAATACCGCGTTCATGTGCAGTTTGAGCATATTCCACCATCCTTTCTGGGGTACGATGGGCAGAAACTATGGCTACTTCTGATTCAATGCCAAATTCTTCACAAACTGCGATCGCATCTTTCATCGTCGGCAGATCCGAATCACTGCCCATGATAATACCAACTTGCAAACTCATAAAATTTTAGACTTGAGATTTTAGATTTTTGGATTTTTGATTAACTGCTGATGTTTACTTGTTCTCTACAGCTTACAATCGTTTCAGATTCTGCTGTTTCTGGCTAGGGTAATGAGCAAAGCAACACCAACTCCCATCCTCTCAAATGTAGATATTATCAATGCAAGAGTACCTGGTTATCAAGATTTACAGATGATTTGGGTAAATGAAGAAGGCATGATTGAGCAAATTTTGCCCATGGGTATAGTCTGCAAACGAGTCTCACCAGCATATTTACAGATTTTAGATGTAGCAGGTGATTGGATTTCTTTAGGTGGTGTTGATCTGCAAATTAACGGGGGACTGGGTTTAGCATTTCCGGAGTTAACACCCAAAAAAGTCCACAAATTAGAAGAGATATCCCAATATTTATGGGATGCCGGGGTTGATGGCTATTTACCAACCTTGGTAACAACCTCTATTGAAAATATCCAGCGATCGCTATCCCTCATTGCTAACTATCAGCAAAAATCAGGGGCAAAAATCCTCGGCGTTCACCTCGAAGGCCCCTTCTTAAACTACGGTAAACGTGGCGCACACCCGGCGGAATATCTACTACCCTTAACCATGAATGATGTGAAAAGGGTTTTAGGTGATTATGCTCACCTTGTCAAAATTATGACTTTAGCCCCAGAATTAGATATTACTGGTGAAGTCATCCCATATTTGCGTTCCTTGGGAATAACCGTCAGTTTAGGACATTCCCATGCCACAGCAGCACAAGCCCAACAAGCCTTTGACGCAGGTGCAACAATGGTAACTCATGCCTTCAATGCCATGCCACCATTACACCACCGTGAACCAGGATTATTAGGCGCTGCTATGAATAATCCTGATGTCATGTCCAGCTTCATTGCTGATGGACAGCACGTGACACCCATTATGTTAGAAATACTTTTGCGTGCTAGTAAAGGATTATTTCTCGTCAGTGATGCCCTAGCACCATTAGGATTACCAGATGGTGTATATCCCTGGGATAATCGCAAAATCACAGTTAAAAAAGGCACAGCAAAATTAGCGGATGGGACTTTATCCGGTACAACCTTACCGTTATTAACAGGAGTGCAAAACCTAGCCCAGTGGGGAATTTGTGATGTAGAAACAGCCATCTTTTTAGCTACAGACGCACCCAGACAAGCCATCAACTTATCCAAACTCACACCAGGCCAAACGGCTAGTCTATTACGTTGGCATTGGGATGAAAATATAAAACAACTATCTTGGCAAAGATTAACAGCGTAGAGTATTTGGGAGTCAGGAGAACTAATTTTTCTCCCCCTCACCCCCTCACCCCCTCACCCTATTCCCTGTTTCCTGTTTCCCTGAGATAATAATTTTAAGAAATGTGAACCCTCAAAAGTCAAGGTTATGAACGCAGCCGACGATAAAACAATAGTACGTGAATACTTTAATTCCACAGGTTTTGACCGTTGGAAACGCATCTACGGAGATGGGGAAGTCAACAAAGTCCAGCTAGACATCCGCACTGGACATCAACAAACCGTGGATACCGTCATCGGCTGGCTAAAAGATGATAACAATTTATCTCAGTTATCTATCTGTGATGCTGGGTGTGGTGTCGGTAGTCTCAGTATTCCTTTAGTAGAAGAAGGTGCTAAGGTTTACGCCAGTGATATTTCTGCGAAAATGGTTTCAGAAGCTCAGGATCGCGCTGTAGCAGCTTTCAAAAATTCTGTTAACCCGACTTTTGCAGTCAAGGACTTAGAATCTTTAAGTGGTGATTATCACACAGTTATTTGTTTAGATGTGTTAATTCACTATCCCCAGGATAAAGCAGATGAGATGATTTCTCACCTGTGTTCTTTGGCGGAAACACGGATGATTTTGAGTTTTGCACCTAAAACCTTTTTCCTCTCTATCCTCAAAAAAATCGGTAGTTTCTTTCCTGGACCTAGTAAAGCTACTCGTGCTTACTTACACCGTGAGGCTGATGTGGTGAAAATTCTGGAGAAAAATGGCTTTCAGATTCAAAGAAAAGCCATGACTCGTACTCGCTTTTACTTCTCTAGTTTGTTAGAAGCAACAAGGTAATTACAATATCCCCTACTTCTCAAAGAAGTCGGGGATCTGAGAAAAATCAAGTTAAAATTACAAGCAAAGTCTAAATCTAAAATAAAACTATGAAGACGGCGGAAAAACTGGCTGCTGGTTGGCTGCTTACACTCGGATTCATGTTTTTAACAACATCAGTATCAGCAGTAATTACAAAACACACTACCCTCAAGCCTATCTTACCAGGTATAGAAAATGAAGCCTTAGCCAAGGATTTTGTTAACAGAGAAGCAATTTACCAATTGGATAATACAGCAACCCAAGGTTTAATGTATGGTGTTCCTACCGCATTATTAGGGGGATGGTTAGTGTTAGGAACATATAAGCAAAAACGACGGAATGCGAAAGCACTGATGCAGGAAGAATTAGAAAACTTGCATTATCAAGAGCAAATAAAACTCTCACAGTTTTATCAGATGTTACAAGAAAATAACGGTAGAATTACTTTGTTAAGTTTTGCTATGCAGTCACAATTACCAGCGACGGAAGCGAAACAATTTTTAGATCAAAAAGCTAAAGAATTTAATGCCAATTTTCAAGTTAATGAAGAAGGTAGCGTATCATATCATTTTGATGTTTGATTGAATTTTGCTAATTGATAGCTAGGTAATCATGACACAGATTTTTTTAACTATAGCCGCTATTTTTGGTGGGTTATCTGTTGCTGGTGGTGCGTTTGGCGCTCATGCTTTGCGGGAAAAAGTCAGCGAAAGAATGCTAGAAATTTTTGATACTGGCGCACGTTATCAAATGTATCATGCTCTGGCATTGTTATTAGTGGGTGTCCTGATGAGTCGTTTAGAAAATCCACCAATAACACTTTTAGTTAGTGGTTGGTTATTTATTATTGGTGTCGTAATTTTTTCCGGTAGTTTGTATGCGATCACCTTCTCTGGGATAAAATCGTTGGGAGCAATTGCACCATTAGGGGGAATAGCATTAATGGCTGGTTGGGTTGCTTTAGCTATTACTGCTGTAACTGTTAAGTTTTAGTCAATAAATCAATTTACTATCTACTTTTGGGGTGCATCATGCCATCTTCATGATTTACCATCCCCAAGTACCCGGTTCACCTTTAAATGGTCCAACAACATCAGAGGTTATCCATCCTCCATAAAACCCACCAGCTTGAGGTTTTACTAATTCATCATTGACATAACAAGCATCCATTAAACTAGGATAAAAAGTATAGTATTCTTGAATGGATGTAAAGTTGGGAGTAGGTTGAATATATTGCCAAGCAGCATTATTTACATATTTATCTCCTACAGAAATATCATAATATTGACAGACTCCTTTCCATTCACACATGGTTTTTCTAGATGTGGCTATTAAATATTCTAATTTAATATCTTCAGCAGGAATGTAATAACCAGGAGGATGACTGGTTTCTAAGACTCTCTTAGCTTTATTTGTTTCTGCTAAAATAATACCGTTAAATATTATTTTGATATGTTTATCAGTATCTTGTAGAATTGCTGGACGGGGATAATCCCAAACTGATTCTTGTCCGGGTTCTGGGGGGATAGGATTTGGTCTCATGGTTAGTCTTTTCCTAATAGTTTGACAGAGATTAAAAACTGATTAAAAAATTAATTCACTACTCACTTACTTATTTTTTTAAATTCTTTTATTAACCCATAATTTAGTGATAATTAAAACTTCAAGGAAGTCCTGAATAATCCTACCCAAATTGTATCATTAGCTGCATTATGTTCTGGATTAGTAATCATTAAAAATCCAGGGGTAATATCAATTCTTTCAGTCAATGGGTAACGATAAGATAATTCCCAATGTAAGGAAGTATCCTGATCTTGTCGTTGCAGAATATCATTATTTGTGACTTTAGGTGGCATTCCAAATACAAAACTTAACTGACTACCTAATTTACCCAAATCTGTTAAAGATGCAGTAATTGCCCAACTCCAAATATCTGCATTAGCACCGGGATCAAAATTGACTCCATTTAAATTAGCTATAGCTTGATTTTCAGTCTTAAAGTAGCTAGTCCAACCGCCTAAAACTAATTTATCACTTAATTTATAAGTTAATTGTAAACCAAAAGCATTGGAAGAAGTTGGTGTATCTTCCCCAAAAGGTAATTGACCAAATTCACTACCTTTACTACCAGTAACATTAATAGTTGATCCTGGTCGAGAAGCATAATAATTACCGTAGGTAAAGGCAATACCAAGTTGATCTGATGGGGTATATGTAATTTGACTTAATAAGGTATATTGTCCGCCAAATAAGCCTTCATTGGGATTATTTCCAGATGTAGTTAAATAACTAATACCTGCTGCTAATTGATCATTAAATTGGTAGTAACCTATTGCACCGCTACCAAATGCAAAGGAATAAATGGGACTTTCTGCACCAAAGTTAGAAATTGAACTGACGGGGTTAAGTGCGGGAAAAATTCGAGTAGGAAAACCAGCGGTGGGAGCAATGATAATTTGTCCTTTATCTCCTATGGGAAATTGATATATTAGCGTTCCTAATATGACATCATTACTGGTATTTGTAGCACCTGATAAAAGAGTCATATCTGTACCAGTAATGGCACTACTGAGGTTATTAATATTCCCTCCTACCAGTTGGGTTCTTAGTTTATCTTTACCTGTAAAACTTGTATCTAGAGTGAGTGATGCGCGTCCGGCAAAGGTGGGATTTGCGGTTAATTTTTCGGTGGAATTTGTCCCAGGAAGAACTGCTTTTCGATCACCAAAACCACTAATGATGTTAAAGTCTACTGTACCTCTTAAAACTGTAGTTGTGCTAAATTGCTGATCCTGAATTAAAGCGGTTTTATCTGCTAATTTATCTATTCTATTAGTTATATTCTGTAATTCTGAAGTAAATTCTGTTTGTAATCTTTGGACAACTGCTAAGTCTTGTTTGTTAGCTAATTTATTGGTTTGTAAACCATCAAGCGATCGCCTAATTTTCAGCAAACACGAATTTAACATAAATGCAAATTCATGACGTTTTAGTGATCTATTCCCAGCAAAGGTATTTTGAGAAGTACCGCTCAGACATTGATGTTTTTCTACTAAATTATTTAATGCTGAATAAGCCCAATGTTGAGAATCAACATCTATTAATTGATTGACGTTAACAATGGGTTGGACATCACTGGGAGTATTATCATATAGATTGCCAATGGGAGATAATCTTAAATCATCTCCGCTAATTGCTGCCACAGAGTTGATTTTAAATTGATTATTAATAGCGACAATTGCCTTTTTATTAACATCATCAGGAACTTTGGTATATCCTAATTCTTGATTTAATTTTTGTCCTTGGGTGAAAATCCATGTTAATAAGCTTTGGGTTTTTTCCAGAACTTTTTGATTATCATAATTTTTAGGGAGTAATAGCCAAGTTAAACTCACTAAAGGATAACCATTTTCTGGATCTTGAATATCTTCGGTGGTAAAATCATTGTTAAATTTGACATTTGCTAAGGCTTTTTCCGTGGTTTCAATATTGGGTTTTACATAGTTACCACTTTTGTTTTCAAGACTAGCAATGGATAGATTTTCTTTTAGAGCTATACTTGTTTGTACATAACCAATTGCTCCCTCGGTTCTGCGGACTTCTCCAGCGATCGCACTATCGTCTGTTAACTCCGAAAATACCGGAAATTTCCATTCTGGATTTTGACTAGGGAGAATTTTTCCCCCAGTAATTTTGTTGAGATATTTAGTGAGAATAAAACTGGTACTGCAATTTTTAGCACAAGTTACAACTTCAATTTCTTGATTGGGAAATCGGGGATTTACTTGTTGCCAATTTGTGATTTCACCGGTGAATATTTTTGCTAATTGATCACGGGATAATTGAATAGTGCTACTAACTTCTTGCAAATTATAAACAACAGCTACACTGCTACCTCCTGTTGGTAACATCAATAAACCATCTTCCATTTGATTAATTTCAATAGGAGTGGGAATTAAAGTAGTAGCAGCAAAGTCTACAGAGTCATTAATAAAAAATCTAATCCCTCCACCACTACCAACGGCGGTATATTTAAATTTTTCACCTGTTTCTTGTTCATATTCTTGGCGATAACGTTCTAGTAATGGTTGAACAAATCCATCACCCGCACCTCTTAATACTTGAGCAAAAGCAGTGTTAGCGGTGAAAAGAATTGTTGTGGTACTGACTAAAGTAGCAGTTAAAAATTTCTGGTAGTTACTGAATTTGAAAAGTTTCATTAATATATACCTAACACAAAAATCATAAAAACAATGACTATTCTTAGTTGAAAAGTCAGGAGTCAGGATGCTTGAGAAATTGCTTAATTATTAAATAGGCATTTTGGCATAATATCGTTTAACTTTGAAGATGCACATCATATAAAAAATCCAAACTATTAATATATCTGAATTTTCAGATTTGTAATTGCAAGGTCAATGAAAATTGATATGAGCCTGAAAATCTGACTACTGACCGCTGAGATATGAATACTGACCTTCCTAGAGACTAAGTTTTTTGCGGTAAATAACTACTTTATTGCCATCTGTAGCCACTTCTAACCAAAAATCCTTAATTACAAATTGATAATACAATTCTCCCAGTCTGGTACTACGCCAAATGCTGAGAAGTTGATCATTTGGGGCCCATCTTTTAAAGGCTTTAACCGCAATTTCTGGTACTGCACTAGGATCAATTTCTTCATCCACTTGCACAATAGTTCCATTGGGGGTAACTTGTACTTCTACTTCAAAACCCTGTTGGTTTTTACCTCTGAGAATATAGATTAAATCACCTTTTGATTTGATTTCAATTCTGGCTTCGTTAAATTGAGCATTTGTTGCTGTTTTTGCAGCAGACATCGCCGGCATTGGTATTTCTGTCAGGGGTATTTTTCTAACTATTCCACCTAGATTTTGGGCTATTAATATTTTTCTTGGTGTTTTCAAAGATTGAGCTTTTACATTACTGGGAAATATTGAAGTAGTAAAAACTGCTATTCCTGTAATTAGCAATACTTTTTTCCAATTTTGTGTCATCATAATCATTTTTTCGCTCATTTTTTACTCATGTTAATTTTAAGACTAAAACTAAACTAATCCCAGTTAATTAAGAATGCATCAGTAACAATGTTTAAAAATTTCTTTCTGGGTTGCACTATATATTTACTATTGCATTTATATTGCTCAGGGGCGGGATATTTTTGAATATTTTTAGATTTTTGTAATGTGCGATCGCCCTGCAATCAAAATATATTAATTGATGATAGGCGATCGCTTTAAATTCTATCTATCCTTCAAAAATGTGAGCAGCCATCCGCCCAGATTTATCAAAGACAAAATCTACTGGCTTATATCCAGCAGAACTAATCAATTTTTGGAAGACATCAGTAGGATATTTAAAAGAACTCAAGGTATGGAACTTTTGTCCTTCTTTAATTTCTACAGTTTCATTTCCTAGCGCAAACTTTTGTGATTTAGTAGCAGTCAGAACGTGCTTTAAATCATGAGACTCTGGATGCCATTCTGGTTTATACTTAAATGCCAATGGATCAAGATCAACTAAATTCATATCACGATGAAGACGACAGATGATATTCTCCATAAACACTGCCATTTTGGGAGTATCATAAGCTTTTAATAAGGAAACTTCATCTTGGTTCGCATCATGTACTAGGAGTACATAGTGAGTTTTACCCACCAATTCCTTGATATAAGACATGAAAACTGGAACTTCATCTTTCCTTAAATTGGCAATTGTACTACCCTTGAACAAAATTACAGGTTTTTCAAATTCTGGTAAACTGTCTAGCTGGGTAAAATCATTCTGGATACCAGAGACAGAAATGTTAGGCAGTTCTGAACTAATGACTTCTAACACTTTGTCCAAAAAAGATTGGGAAATTTCAATTCCCAAATAACCCTTTAAGTTCTTACAAAAACGAAGTAAAGGAATAGTTTTTAGGCGAATACTTTGTTCACTACCAGGGCCTAATTCAATAAAGGTAGCATCAGCACCAATCATATTTGTGAGAACACCACCTTTATTTTGGAATAGTTCTGCTTCATACTTGTAAAGGTAATAGTCTTCTTCTCCTTCCAACATCTCATTGTATAAGATACCACCTCTAACTAAGTCGTTCTCATCTTGAGGAGTTCCATACAAGTAAGGCCATAAATTGCCATTCAGTTGTTCTAGGAAGAATGCTTTAGCATCTTGTTCAAGTTTATGAACAACCTTTTTATCTCCAACTACATTTGCCATTTTTTACTCATCGCTAGTTGTTGTATCCACTGTTTTTTATCTAAACTTGGCAAAGAATTAAACCAAACCAACCTTTTCCATCTGTCCAGGTTTTTACAGTATTCAATCCTTTACTCTGCAATTGTTTTTCCATAGTTGCTAAATCAAACTTCCGAGAAATTTCTGTTAAGATACTTTCTCCCGCTTCAAAGGAAACCTTTAAATCTAATGCTGCTAAATTTACCCAATGACTTCTTTGGCAGTGTAAGTGCATCTCGATTCGATTGTCAACCCCATTATAAATCGCTTGATGTTTAAACAAACTGATATCAAAATCACCTTGAAAACGCCAATTTAAATGAGAAAGCATATTCAAATTAAAAGCCGCAGTCACACCTTGACTATCGTTATAAGCAGCTTCTAAAATATCTTTGGGTTTTTGTAAATCTATCCCCAATAGAAAGAAATCTCCAGGTTGTAAAGTGCGAGCAACTTGAGTTAAAAAACTATCACATTCTTCTGGGTTAAAATTCCCTAAAGAACTTCCCAGAAAAAACAACATCCGTGACTGTAAATAATTTGATTCCAGATGTACTAAAGCTTGTTCATAAGTTCCTAATAACCCATGAATATTAATATCAGGATATTTTTCCTGTAACTGTAAAACACTGGTTTTGAGAATACCTCCACTCACATCAATCGGCAGATATCTACAAGAATCAGCAATCTTTTGATAAGCAGTTAACAAAGCTTGTGTTTTCGTAGAACTACCACTACCTAACTCTATCAACTCACAACAATTTGTAATTGCTGCAATTTCATCAGCATATTGATTTAAAATCCATGCTTCTGTACGAGTGGGATAATACTCTGGTAACTCACAAATCTTTTCAAATAACAGAGAACCAGGATCATCGTAAAAGTATTTAGGAGATAAAGTTTTTGGAGTTTGACTTAACCCCTTAATTACATCTTTTCCATCATCTTTTAACTCTTGATAATGATGATCTAAAACTGTTAAAGGTTGAGCAATCATTTTTTAAATCCTCTGTTGTTAACTATGCAAATCTGCGTGATAAAAAGTATTTAATTAATCCAAACTTTCAGCAATTCTAAAACCAACGTGCTGATAAAAATAAGGACGAAACCAGTTGCGATAACAAGGCAAAGCCATTGTACCATTTGTTGCCCAAGAACCACCAAGCATCATCTGATGGTTATGATCAAAAAAAGGTGCAGCATTATCTTCATAGAGATAATGAGGTGCAAATCCTGGTAAGGGGTAAAATGTGCTAGATAACCATTCCCAAACATTACCCCGTAAATCGTAAAGTCCAGATTTTTGATTATTTGCAAACATTCCCACAGGAGAAGGTGAAACAAATTCTACATTCAGATTATAGTTATTTTCTAAACTAGAATCTTCTGATATTTTTAAGGCTTGATTCCATTCTGCTTCTGTCATTAAGCGAATGTTTTTATCTTGCTGTTTACCTTTCCAAGTACAATAAGCTATTGCTTCATAATAATTGACTTCCACAGGCCAATCCAAAGGTAAATCTAGCTCGTCAAACACTGCACGATAGCGATATTCACCATTATTTTCTAATATCCAAAATTTCGGATTTTGAATATTATATAATTCTTTCCAACTCCAAGATTCAACATTCCAATAATGTGGATTTTCATAACCACCAGCTTGGACAAACTCTAAAAATTCGCCATTGGTGATTAAATTCTGATTGGCTAAAAATGGTTTAACTTCAACTTCCAAACTACCATATTCGCTATCCCAACCGAAAGTTAAATCATCTGCCTTTTTACCTAATTTAACTACACCACCGGGAATTTCTATCATTCTATTTTCAGGAGTTTTAGGATTTGTCGGGGCATAATTCCAACCTTGCGGACGCTTTAATTTATCCACAGGTAATTGTCGCAATAGCATAGATGAAGTTTCAAAATGGATGCGACTATGTTCAATTCCCATCAATAAAGCCCAGAAAGGATGTTGGGGATAAATAGGCAGATTTAAAGGTGTATTTTCGATGACTTTGGTAATAGCAGCTTTGGCTTTTTCTCGATATTGCCAAACTTGATCTACATCTGGCCAAACTATATCTTTTGTAGCACTTTCTAACTCTGCTGGTGTTTCTGGATCAACACCTACTTCAAACAAAACTTCAAATTGGGGATGAATACGACTTTCTAATAAACCGACTTGAATTAATTTGTTAATGTAAAAAACTGCGGAGTGACCAAGATAAAATATTAATTTATTTCTTAAAGGATCAGAATTGAGGTAGAATGTATCTTCACTAATTAAACTTTTAAATAATTCTTCTTCCATTTCCCAGGAATTTTCAAAATAACTAAGTAAATTCTGAAAATTAAAATTATCAAGCTTAGGAACTTGAGTAGATGCCAATTGATTAGATTTGATGATTGTCTGCATGGTTTTATATCTATGTAACACCCAGGTAAAATGATTTTTTTTACACTACATACATTTTTAATTAAACCATATTGGTACACTTTTTTGATTCTTAACCAAAATTTAAATATTTTGGCGATGTTCCTAAAGAAAAGTTAAGATATCTTTTCTTATCTAACAAAAACTTCCGTAAAAATCTCTTTAAATATTAATATTTATGTTAATGACAATAAATTTACATTATTTATTGCCAGAATAAACCAAAATGAAATTTGTGTAAAAACTCAGGAAAAATTCATGCGTTATCGAGTTCGTGCTATTTTACTCGCTAGTGTAGTCTGTGTATTCACATTATGGAGTATACCAGCTAGAACGGAAGAACAAGCAGCAGAATCAGCAACCACCGAAAAAGTACAATCTGCACCTGCTGGAAATCCCGAATTTGCAGTCACGACACAAGATCCAACCGTTCCTGTTGATGAACTGCAATTATTACTTAAACCATTAACTCTAGCAGAATTGGAAAATGAATCAGCAGCTTGGCTGGTTTTACTGAAAAATAAAGTTCAGCAAATTAGTGATGCAGAAATAGCCATCAAAAGGCAAAATCAAAGTATCAACAAACAGCAGGAAGCCTCTGATTCCTTAACAAAATCCCAGGAATCCTTGAAAGCAGCTGAGGAACAACTCAAAACAGCAACTCCTGGATCGCCAGAATATGAAGAGGCTACCAAAAAATTAGAAGCAGCCAAAGAAGACCTCAAAAAAGCACAGGAATCTATTCAACAAGCAAAGGAAGCTAAACAGGATATTCAAAAGGATGATAACTTAAAAGATGCCATAGACAAGGCTAAAGAAACAGAAGAATTAGATAAAGCTAAAATAGCTTTAGAGGAAGCCAAAAAACAGCGAGAAGAATTAACTGCTGGTTCATTAGCTTACGAGAATGCTACAAGAAAGATTGATAAATTAGATGCAGCAATTGTAGCTTTTGAAGAAGCTCAAACTACGCAAAAAGAGACTGTACCAGATTCACCAGAGTTCAAAGCAGCAACTCAAAAGCTAGAAGCAGCCCAGCAATCTCTCAAAAAAGCAATGGAAGAAATAGAAGGGACTAAAACCCCAGATGCTGCTAAAAAAACTTCCCAGGAACTGAATAAAGCCGAAACAGCTTTAGAAAACACAAAAATTGAAAGTGATGGCAGTACAAAAATTGCTGGTTCAATTGATAGTCTTAAAGATAAAGAAAGTCTCAAACAAAAAGGAGGCAAATTAGAAAAAGCGGCAGAACAGTTAGATAAAAATGCTGAAGAAGAGGCGAAATTCAAAAACCAACTCGTCGTTACAGTTACGAACTTGCAAGCAGAAAGAACAGCCTTAGTTGATAGGTTTAAAGTCGTTCTTGATGAACTAGAACGTAAAGGTGGAGATCCAGCAGCCTATAAAAAATACATTGAAGCCATCAGCATAGTAAATATTGATTTACAAGACACTGAAGGAGCAGGTCTTCGTATAATCAGTTGGATGAAATCAGAAGAAGGCGGTTTACGTTGGGCGATCAATTTTGGTAAGTTTTTTGGTATTTTAGCTGTTTCTGTTGTTGCTTCTCAGGCAATAGGAAATGTCACTAATAAATCTCTGAAACAGTTTGACGGTGGCTCAGAACTATTACGTCAGTTTATAGTCATGGTTATCAAACGTGGTGGTGTTGTGGTTGGTGTGATGTTGGCACTAACAGCATTAGAAGTTAGTCTTGGACCCATTTTAGCTTTAGTTGGGGGAGTGAGTTTCGTCTTAGCATTTGCCTTACAAAGTAACCTGGGTAACCTTGCCAGTGGTTTGATGATTATGTTTAACAAACCCTTTGATATCGGTGATGAAATTAAAGTTAGTGGTATTTGGGGTTATGTAGATTCTATCTCTCTAGCCAGCACCAACATTAAAGGCTTTCTGGGTCAGATGTATGTTATACCCAATAATAATGTTTGGGGAGGAATGATAGAAAATCTGACTCATGGCGAAAACCGTAAAGTGTCTATTTGGTTGCGGATTGGCATGAATGAAGACTTAGCAAAAGTGCAAAAATTATTGGTAGAAATTATTCAATCACACCCGAAAATTCTGGAAGATCCCAAACCAGGAAAATTTCTCTGGTCAGTGGAAGAATATTATTTCTCGATAGGTGTTAGTGGTTGGACTAAGAAAGATGATTTTTGGGGAGTTCATGAAGATGTAATTCAAATGATTCAGGAACGTTTCAAACAAGAAAATATCCCTGTTGCTCCAACTCCTGAACGCAAAATATATTACTTCTCAGAAGGAGGAGCAATGAATGAAATAACTGGAAGTTCAGATGCACTAATACCATCTTTTCCAGAAGAAAGAAATTTAACCTATGAATCTTAAATTTCTTGTTCAATTCTTAACTGAGAAACTAGCGACAGACAAAAAATAAAGTTTGTAGTTAGGGCTTCAGCCCTGACTATAACTAATAAAATTTATAAATAATAGCACCACAATAAAAATTAGGACTGGAAAATAAATAATAATTTTCATATCTAAGGTAGGGGTTTAGCACTGCTAAACCCTTACGACTAAAGTCTTCTCCTTCTTCTTCTTCTTTCAGGTTTATTAATTGGTAAAGGTACTACTTCAGCTTCACTACTTTCCCTCGCTACACGAATTAATAAACCACAAGCTACCAAACTAGAAATCATCGAATTACCACCATAACTAAACATTGGTAAAGGTAAACCAGTAGTTGGTAAAGCCCCCGTAGCTACACCGATATGTAGTAATGATTGACCAATGATCACAACTGTAATGCCAATTGCTACTAATCTGTGAATGATATTTTTAGTTTTCATGGCCACGAAAAATCCTAAAGTAGCAAATGCAGCTAACATTAACAACAGTAAAAGACTACCCACAAAACCAAATTCTTCGGCAAAAACTGCAAAAATAAAATCTGTATCTTGAATGGGTAAATAAAATAGTTTTTGTTGAGAAAGTCCAAATCCAGCACCCCAGGTTTGTCCTGAACCTACAGCTAATAGACTTTGTACTAATTGATAACCGTCTCCTGTAGGATCAGCCCAAGGATTTAAAAAAGACATGACCCGACGACGTTGATATTCTTTAATAGAAATACTGAGTAATGCTAGTAAAACTCCACCTAATGCTGTTCCTCCTAGATACTTGTATGGTATACCTCCTGCTAAAGCTATTAGCCAAATTGTCATCCCACAAAGTGCTGTTGTACTTAAATTCGGTTGGGCGAGAATTCCTAATAATACCAAACAAAACATCCCTAACCAAGCAAATCTAAGTCCCCAACTTAATTTTTCCCACTGACCAAATAATCTCGCACTTTGTAATACCAAAAAAGGTTTAACTAATTCAGATGGTTGAATAGGAATAGGACCTAAAGCTATCCAACGGGCTGAATCAAAAGCTTTTCTTCCTAATCCGGGAACAAGCGTAAGAAAAATTAAGACTAAAAACAGTATAAAAAACCAATGTGATACCCCTAAAACTTTTCGTAGGGGTAAATTAACAATTATGTTGAAAATGATCAGTGAAACTAGAACCCAAATAATTTGACGCTTAAAATAATACATTCCATCTCCTTGGCGTTCATCTGCAACTGCATAGGAGGCAGAAAAAAGCACAACCAAGCCCACAAACAACCAAACTAGAGTTAACCAACGTAATACACGGGCTTCTAATCCCCAAGAGGAAACAGAATTATCAAAAATTGGGATTAATTGACGTAAATTCACAATGTGTTACAAGATAGAAAAATTGCACAGATTTAGTTTAAGATACTCTGTAAGTTGGCGATGCCTGTGGCCAGCGAAGCTATCGCCCCATCAATATTCATTAACCACCAATATAATCACTTTTGTTACACATAAGATGAAATCTTGGCAAAAATCTCTCAGGGATATCTGCAAACATCTTGGCATCTCCCAAATCGAAAAACATCTATTTCATCCTCACCTACTAACTGCATTGCTTTCTCTGGGATTATGGCAGATAGGGGCTTGGTCAACCTTAGAATTGCTGGGATTTAATCTTCTGTTTAACATCCGTTCTCACCTATCTGATCATCATTGGGATCAACGTATTGCTGTGATTGCTATTGATGATAACACCTTAGCTGAATACGGAGAGTTTCCCATCTCACGCGATCGCTATACTCAATTATTGGATACTCTTGCAGCTTCACACCCCGCCGCTATTGGTTTTGATATCTTGTTGACTGAACCCAGTATTCATGACCAAACACTAGCCGAAACTATGGAATTTAGCGGTAATGTAGTCCTGGCGATCGCCCCTAACTCACAACAAAAAATCATACCTCCAGTTCCCGAATTAGATCGTGTCGCCATTAAAGGCCAAATTGCCAGCAATGCTGACATAGATGGAATTACCCGTCAATCCTATCTTTACCTAGATCAAATTCCCTCTTTTAGCATTCAATTATTACAAACATACAACTATAGCTTAAAGTCTACTTTAACATCAGATGCTCAGAAATTACAGGAATCTCTGATTTCTATCCCCCCTTTAAAACCAAAAAATAACCTTCAATCTGTCTGGATAAATTGGATAGCACCAACTCACAAATTTCCCACCTATTCCTTTATTGACATTATCGAAAAAAAAATAGATGGCAGTAAACTAAAAAACAAAATTATCCTCATAGGATTAACAGCAACTGGTACAAAAGACCCTCTAAAAACTCCCTTTGAACAAACACCACCCACATCTGGTGTATATGTACACGCCGCAGTCATAGATAATCTTCTCAACCAGCGACTACTGCAAAAAATGTCATGGCAATTGGAAATTTGCCTATTATTAATTATTGGTAGCGGTGCTAGTTTTTTACTCATTCCTTTGCAACTTTACACGCGTATTTCCTTACTCTTATTATTACCTTTAGCTTGGTTTAGTATATCTGTCTTTTCCTTAACTAAGTTTAATTTTTTATTGCCTACAGTTTCACCTATTGGCACTATTTTTTTAGCAGCTTTTACCGTACAGTGGCAAGAACAAAAAGAAAAACAACAATTAATGAGTTTATTTGCTCGTCATGTTTCCCAAGAAACAGCAAACTTAATCTGGGATCATCGGTCTGAAATTTTCCAAAATGGCGAATTAGAAGCTCAAGAAATGGTAGCAACTGTTTTATTTAGTGACATCCGTAGCTTCACTTCTATTTCTGAAGGAATGAAACCAAAAGATTTATTAAACTGGCTAAATTGCTATCTCTCCGCTATGGCTGAATGCGTGCAAAAACATCATGGAATCGTGGATAAATACATTGGTGATGCTGTCATGGCTGTCTTTGGTATTCCCTTTCCCCATCATCACCCAGAAAAAATTCAACAGGATGCCTTAGCAGCCGTATCTGCTGCCATTGCTATGCAAGAAAGATTAATATCATTAAATCAGGAGTTAGAAAGCTTGGGTAAACCAAGAATTAATATTGGTATTGGCATTCACACAGGTTTAGTTGTTGCTGGCAGCATTGGCGGATCTGAACGTTTAAATTACTCTGTTTTAGGCGATGCTGTCAACATTGCTGCACGTTTAGAACAACTCAACAAAAATGTCAGGGAAAATAACCCTCACAACATATTAGTTAGTGAAACAACATTTCAACTAATTAAAAACCATTTTATCACCCAAAAAGTACAGCAGATCCAATTACGTGGCAGAGAAAAACTAACAATGATTTATTCCATTATCGGTCATATAAATAACGAAAATTAAACTAATCTTAATGGAAAATATAAGTTTTTAACCTCTTACCTGTAAAATATTATTATTCCTCATCAAATATGTAAGTCGGAGCAAAAAACGAGGTATGTAAAAAATGTAAAAGTTTTAAAAATCTCTTTTCTCTTGTACTTTACCTTGTCATCAGGGCAATTTTAACGGTCTAACTACTTAATTTTTTAAAATAGAAATTGGTGAATAAGTGAATAGATATCTAATTACAGGCATAACCACAATTATAATTTGGCAAGCCTTATTATATAAAGCTGTAAGTCAATTATCTCCTTGCAGTTTACCAAACACGCCCAAGTTAGCACAGTCTATGACTGGTATCCGTACCAGAAATGTAATTGTCATCGGCCAAGTATCAGAAAAACCTTACGTAGTTGTTGTCCCTGGCAACTCGGATAAAATATTAAACCAAATCAGAAAATATGCTAATGACGCATTTTTAACAAAAAATAGACTCGGTCCCTACATCTATGTGGGAGGATATACAAATAGGTCTCAAGCACAATGCTGGACTCATTTGTTAAATTCTCAAGGACTAGATGCACGAGTTGTCTATTTTCGTTAACAGTTGAAAATTTAACAATTTAATATTAAAAGGTGTTATCTATGAAAAATTTTTGGGCTTATCAGTTTATTTTTGTCCTCACAGCATTAGTAAGTACAGTTAATGCTTCATCCGCAGATCCATTAAGAGTAAAAGTAAATCGCTGGTTAGAGGTACGTCGTCCTGTAGGACAAGTCATATATGTAAATGGACAAAAATCTCAACCTGCAAAAAACGGTTTGAGAATCCAATCTGTGGGAGATACGATTATCACTAAACAAGGTTCTAGTGCAGTTCTAGCAATGGATATAGGCACTGGTTTTATTAACATTGCAGAAAACACAATTGTCACAGTCAATAGACTAGACAAGGGAACAGGAGGTGGAAGAGTTACACAACTTCAAGTTAAGTCTGGCCAAGTTCGTATGCAAATTCGTCGCTTAACTCATGATACTTCCCGTGTAGAAATTAGTACCCCGGCTGGAGTAGCTGGTGTCAGAGGAACAGAATTTGGTGTCAGTGTTCAAGATAATGGTAAAACTGGCGTTGGGACTAAAGAAGGTAGTGTATCTACTAGCGCCCAAGGTAAAACAGTATTAGTCAATGCTGGTTTTCAAAATTTAACTATTCCCGGTAAATCCCCTTCTCCTCCTGTCCCTCTCCAAGACAACCCCCGTCTGAATATCCGTCAACTTGTGGCTAATGGTAACCAAGTGAGAATAGTCGGTAATGTTGATCCAGTTAACTTAGTCAAATTTTTCCAAAAATCTATCAATATTGATGAAGCAGGTAATTTTGATGTTAATGTTCCTTTACCACCTAACCGTCAAGTAGAAGCAGAAGTTATCACACCTTTAGGAACACAACAACCCTATCAATTAGTAGTTCCTTAGTTCTTATCATTTAATATTAAATCAGTCGGAGTGACGGGATTCGAACCCACGACCTCTACTACCCCATACACCTATGCTGCTGATGATTTTTTGTTATCTATGGATCAATTTTATGGTCACTAAAATCATTGCATTGATGATACAGCACTTTCCGGTGTAATGAGGTACATTATTGGCGGGCAAGATGCCCACCCCACAAGAGTTTCTTTATTATGATTTGTACCTCATAAGAATGAAATATGCTGTAAAAAATAATGGGTAATTAATAAATTCAATTTCTGATTACTAATTACCCATTTCTTATTACCCATTACTAACTACTAGATTAGCAAATATTGCTCACAGGTGTAGTATCTATTATTGGAAGTTTTGCTTAAATTCTTTATCTAAGATGTAGTGATATTTTCTGGTCGTTGAGTAGTGTATCTGACTATTTCTAGAATTGAGACTGTAACTTAAACTACATCTTTACTTATATAAAATATAAATAAAAATATAAATAAAATCTAAAGATAATAATTCTGTGACTTTAAATACAGTTTTTCCTGATTGCTGAGGTTTGAATACATATATAGGTTATTTTCCTGAAGAAGATAAACATACCTGTCTCAAAGTTTATACTATGGGGATCACTAGGAATAGAGATAAAAGTCATTGCCAAAGTAAATTTATATATCTAAAGCATGACGACTTAAAAGATTAAAACTAGGATAATCGAAAAGGATACCCAAGATTTTTAAATTTTTTACATTGTTGCAATTTGTTAACCATAACTATTTCATATCCTAGCTCAATATCTCTACCAACCATAGTTAAAGGCTTTTTCCAAAAATTATTTAATCCAGGGGTTTTAAAATGCAAGTTTTACAAAAGATTCACTGTCCAAATTGTGGCAGTATGGCTGAACGTCACTATATTACAGATAGTCAATTAACCAGAACACAATGTCCCACCTGTGATTACCTGATGATTAACTGTACTCGTACAGGTAGAGTAGTTGAAGCTTATGCACCAGGTATTTACGCTAGAAGATAGGATGATGGGGACAGGTAAAAGTTTTCCTAATTGAGAAATTAGCTGTTACTTGTTCTTAATTGTCCACAAGCAGCATCTGCTTCTAGTCCACGAGAATATCTGACGCTAACGGCGGTGTTATTTTGTTGGAGAACATTGACAAAAGCCTGTATGCGATCGCGGCTTGGTCTTTTGTAATCTACTTCTTCAATAGGGTTGTAGGGGATTAAGTTGACATGACTTTGAAACCCGCGTAAGCATTTAGATAATTCTAAGGCGTGTTCTGGTAAGTCGTTAACTTCAGCTAGGAGAATATACTCAAAAGTTACCCTACGTCCGGTTATTTCAACATATTCCCGACATTCTGCAAGTAAGTCTGGGATGGGGTATGGTTTAGCACTGGGAATAATCTGTTCTCTTAGTTGTTGGTTAGGTGCGTGGAGACTAACTGCCAGAGTAATTTGTAAATTGTGTTCTGCTAGTTCACGGATGCGATCGCGGATACCGACAGTAGACAGAGTAAGTGATCGCTGGCCGATACCCACATCTTGATTTAAAGATTTTAGTGCTAAAACCACATTTTCCGTATTTAACAACGGTTCACCCATACCCATAAACACCACATTGCTAACCCGTTGTTGAAAATCTTCCTGTACAGTTAATACTTGATCAACAATTTCCCCACGGGTGAGATTACGTTTATATCCTCCCTTACCCGTAGCGCAGAAATCACAAGCCATCGGACAACCAACCTGGGTAGAAACACAGACAGTTAAGCGTTTATCACTAGGGATACCCACAGTTTCAATAATTTCCCCATCCGCCAATTTCAGCAGATACTTTACCGCATCATCAGGAGCAACGGAACGGTAATGTAGAGAGGAGCGGCCAATGGGAACATCTGCAACCGTTTCGCGCCAACTTTTAGGAAATACAGAAATATCCGCTAGAGATCGCACACCTTTACTATATATCCAGTCATGTAACTGTTTACCTCGATAACCAGGTTGTCCCTGTTCTTTTACCCAAGTAGTTAACTCAGTCACCGAAGCACCAAGAAGAGGAGGAACTAATTTAGACCCTGTAGAATTGCTGGCATCTACAGAAGACACAAAAGGGATAGCAGACATAAAAACTATTAGTTAATGCAGGATCTCTATCCTACACCTAGCCTTTCAACTTGTCTTGAATGACTTAACTTAATTCGATTTTTAGAAACATTTAAAGTCTGGCTAATTTCCTGACAAAAATCCTGACAAAAATCCTGAATCATCGCTGAGGTTTGTTCTGGCCTCATTGTACCAACACTTTTAATTTCTAATGAAATTAATTCCGATTCCTACCTCCTGAATCCTAACCTCTGAGTTTTTGCAATTATTCTATTAATTTTACCTACTTAGTGATGAGATGTACGAAACAAATGATTATGTTCAGGATGATACAAACGAGAACGCCCTGATACTGGTGAAAGTGCAGGACTAATTATATAAAGTGTAGTCCGTAGTAATTTCTCTTGATGGGTAAAATATGCCATTTTCTCAAGGGGAACAACCAAGATTTTTTCATCTGGCCATCCGACACGAAAACAAATAGCGACTTGGGTTTGGGCTGGATAATGTGCTAATAATTTAGCTTGGGCATCTTCAACATGACGCGCACTCAAATACAAGCATAAACTAGCTTGATGTGCAGCTAAACTGGCTAATTCTTCGGTTGTGGGTACTCCAGTACGTCCACTGATACGGGTAAGAATTATACTTTGGACTAAATTGGGAACTGTTAATTCTACCTTGAGTTTAGCAGCCGCAGCTTGGAAAGCACTGATACCTGGGATCACTTCAAAAGGTATATCTGCTTGGGCTAAAAGCTGCATTTGTTCATGAATGGCACTGTAAAGACTCGGATCACCAGAATGAAGACGCACTACAGATTTTTGCGATCGCACTGCTGTCACCATTATGGGTATAATCTCTTCTAAAGTCTTATTGGCGGTTTTAATAATTTCCGCATCTTGACGACAGATATCTAAAATCTCTTCTGGAATTAAAGAATCAGCAAATAATATCACATCAGCCCTAGCTAGGAGTTTTTGCGCCTTAACCGTCAATAAATCAGGATCTCCCGGACCCGCCCCCACAATATATACTGATGAATCTAAAGTCTGAGTTATATTTTTATCCATAACACCCTATTTTACACACAAACAATTTTTGATATTTCTTGACTACCTTTCCGGATGCACCCCCTTAATCTAGTAGAGAGAATTGGTAGATGCACCCTGGTTAAGCCCTAGAAAATATTCTGGGGCATTTTTTATTTTTAGTTATTTGTGATTAGTCATTGGCTTATCCCATCACCCCATCACTTTTAGAAGTGGAAACAACATCAGGTAGAGGGCGTTTGAGTACATAAAGCCAAGCTAAACCAGCTAATCCGAATGTAATACCTGCTAAACTGACAATCTGTGCAATTCTTAAAGGCCCTAGCATTAAGCTATCGGTGCGTAGTCCTTCAATCCAAAAGCGTCCTAAGCTGTAAGCTACCCAGTAAACGAGAAATAATGTTCCCACTTTCAGACGTGGTTTGCCAGATAAAGCCCTAAAAAATAAAGTCAGTAGCAAGGCAAAAACCATTAAATTCCACAGAGATTCATAGAGAAACGTGGGATGGAAATATTCAAAACTAGCTAAACCCAGGGGACGACGTGCCTCTGGAATAAATAACTTCCATGGTAAATTTGTCGGTCTACCAAAAGCTTCAGAATTGAAAAAATTACCCCAACGTCCAATAGCTTGCCCTAAAATCAGCGATGGTGCGACTAAATCTGCCAATTGCCAAAAAGATATCTTTTTCAATTTAGCAAAGATTACAGCCGCAATTACACCGCCAATAATTGCTCCATGAATGGCAATACCTCCTTGCCAAATAGCGATAATTCGCTCTGGATGTTGGGAATATTCAGACCACTGAAATAATACGTAATATATCCGTGCTGCGGGAATTGCACCAATTACCAGCCAAATTGATAAATCACTGATTAATACAGGGTTTACCTGACGACGCTGGGCTAAGTATTGAGAAATGGTAACTCCAATTAACACAGCCAAGGCAATCAGTAAGCCATACCAACGAATGGCAATAGGTCCAAGTTCCACCACAATCGGACCAGGAGAAGTAAATTGAAAGCCCAAAGGCAAAGCAAAAAAATCCAGTTCCATGCAGAATTACCTAACAGTTACTGCTACGTTCTCAACCTAAACATCATAAGCTGGAACAGAGGCGGTGGGGTGAGTGGGTGATGAATAACCCAATGCCCCTTATGTCGCTATAATTACGTAAGGCAGTTTGATTTATACAAATGATTGCTATTTATCCTGGTAGTTTTGACCCGATTACTTTGGGTCATCTTGATATTATTCGGCGCGGTAGTCGGCTGTTTGAAAAGGTGATAGTGGCTGTTTTAAGAAATCCTAACAAAAAGCCACTGTTTACTGTGCAACAAAGATTAGCACAAATTCGTCAGGCTACAGAAAATTTATCTAATGTAGATGTAGATGGCTTTGATGGTCTGACTGTTAATTATGCTCAAATGCAAAAAGCACAGGTTTTATTGCGTGGTCTACGGGCAGTTTCTGACTTTGAAATTGAGCTACAAATGGCTCACACGAATAAAACTCTTTCCACTCAGATTGAGACAGTTTTTCTAGCCACCTCGAACGAGTATAGTTTTTTAAGTAGTAGTGTGGTAAAAGAGATTGCAAAATTTGGTGGCTCTGTCGATCATCTTGTACCTCCACAAATTGCCCTGGATATATACCAATGCTACAACCAAAGCTCTCAGCCCCTGACCCAAATCACAACGGAAACGGTGTCCCACCCCAAGAAGGTCTTACCGGACAAGGAGGTGTAGATATTTTGCAAGAACTTAACCGTTTGGAGGATATTGTTCTGGCTGGTTTACAAATTCCTTTAGTGGGACGAACTTTAGTAGATGAAGATAAGCTTTTAGAACAGCTTGATTTTGTGCGTGTTTCCCTGCCGTCTGTGTTTCAATCAGCAGCAGAATTACTCCAACAAAAGGAGGAAATTATGTTGGAAGCTGAGGAATATGGACAACAGGTTGTGGAGGCTGCACAGTCTAAAAGAGCGCAAATTTTGGCTGATAACGATATCATCCGACATGCAGAACGGGAAGCGGAACAATTGCGGCGTAAGGTGCAGCTAGAGTGTGATGCGATGATGCAGGATACTTTGGCAGAAATTGACCGCAAGCGACAAACTTGTATGCAAGAGTTGGAGGAAATACGTCAAACGGCGATCGCTCAAGCTCAAGAAATTGAAGATGGTGCTGATGAATATGCTGATAATGTTTTGGAAAATATCGAACAGGATCTTCAGGATATGTTAAGAATTATTACTAATGGACGCTTACAATTGCGGGGGGAAATAGCTAAACAACGTAATTTATCTAATCATAAGAAAAGATCAGGATAATTTTTGAGGTTCTTTTTTCTAGATTCGGTTTACAGTCTTCAACTAAACATATCAGTAATATTGATGATCAACTGGCTTATAGTAAGGTAATGGCAAAGATTATCTTGGCGTCTTGGTGTCTTGGTGTTATTTATTTACAAAGTATAAGTGAAATCTTCCACTAACATTCCTGGAACTAAACTAGCACCTAGTTCACGACTTTCGTAAGTTCCTACTTCGGAAATAATTTCTTGGAAGTTGGTAAAATCAATGAGATTTTTTTCTCCCCAGCAGTTGTAAAGACTTTCATCAAAACGCAAGTTTTCAATAGGTGCAACTATTTCTCCATTTTCTACCCAAAAACAAGCATAACGGGTCATACCTGTAATTCTAGCAGTTTGGCGATCGCTCCAATTCAAATAATGCAAATTAGAAACATATAACCCAGTATCTAAACTCGGTAAAATCTGCTCAGATGCTAAATTACCTACACTTATCTCTGGAGAACGCAAGGTTTCTGAAGCATTTGCACCATTGGATTTTTTATTATATTCCTTTGCACTACGAGAACTGACTAGACTATTTACCAAAACTCCCTTGTCTATTAAAGTTAACTCCTCTGCTGCGATTTCTCCTAAATGATTAAATCGAGGAACTAATCCCAATTTAAAGTTTTCTTTTAAACTAAATTTAGAAGAAAATTGTTTTTCCTGACGTGATAAAACAGCTAAAGCACTATTTCCCTGTTGAATAGCAGCTTCACTAATAGCACCCCAAGAAAGCATATTCAATAAATTAGCTACCGCAGCAGGAGCAAAATAAGTTCTATATTTTCCCCTGGGTAACTCTTTGGGTTGACGAGATATTAACTCTAATTGTTTTTTTCCCTGATTTATCTTATCAATATATGCTGCTTTATTCCATTCACTTCCAGCAAAACCACCTTTAACAGCTTTTCCTGTCTCTAATATCAAAGAATAATCTAAATTAAATGAATCGGTGACAAACCAGTGTTTTTGTCCACTAGAATCTCCATATCCTCTAATGATAATTCCTCCAGCATAAATTCCAGTAAAATCTAAATTTTTAACAGGTTGCAAAATACTATTAACAACACTTTCCGGTGTTAATAATTCACCTAAATTTACCTCTCTGCTGGTATTATTTCCTTGAGGTAAAACCAGATAAGGATCAATAGGTAATATCTTTAATTCTTCTCTTAATTCCTCTAAAGTTTTGTATGCTAATTGCCAATCTAAATCCCAATTCCCAGTCAAAGGAAACTTACAAAAACTACTGCGCTGATTTGCTATTAAATTCAGTGTAATTGAACCATCACTAACTAAACCTGTTTGTCTAACTTTACCACAATTAAATCTAGTAAATTGACTGCTTTCACTATTTAGTCTGACGGTAAAATATTCGTCCTCTATTTTTTTATTCAGCAGCATTTCGATCAGTTGATCAAAGTTTTTTTCTAATCTTGATAATTCTGATAATATCATTTTTTAAATTGTCTCTGGATCAATATTTAATTCTCGCAATTTTGCTGCTAAACGTTCAGCTTTTCTAGCTTCCCGTTCTGCTCTTTCCGTTTGCATTTCTACTTCTTTCTCTGCTTCCGTTGCAGTTTCTTCTGGTGTAGGTACTAATTCACCTGTTGAAGTAAAATACCTTAATAATCCTTCATGGATTCCTAAAAATAAACCTAACTGTTCACTCCATAAATGACCTCTTTCATTTGGTTCTAAAGGTTGATATTTTCCATTTGTTAAATAAAAACCTACAAATTCTAATGTATAAGGATCAAACCAAAAATAATCAGGTGTACGGAAAGTATTTTGATAAAGTTCTTTTTTATATTCTCTATCAGTTTTAGCTGTACTTGCTGATAGAATTTCTACAATGACATTGGGATATCTACCGTTTTCTTCCCAAACCACCCAACTTTTACGGGTTTTGCGTTCAGTTCCCAAAACAACAAAAAAATCAGGACCTCGGAAATATTCTGATTTTTTCTGGTGAGGACTATAATAAATAGTCAGATTTCCCACAGCATAGAAATCAGTTCTATCTTTCCATAACCATTCTAGGCATTGGAAAAGCAAAATTATTTGTCGTAGATGTAGTTCTGTTTCCAAGGGAGGTTCATCACTATATAAATCGCTGGGAGGAAATATTACATCTGAGGAGATGTCTTCTGCAAGTTCTAATTCTTGAGCAATGATCATATTGATATGGCATCAAGTAGTTATTTGTTAATTGTAGCATTATTTCATCTCCCCGACTTCTGAGGATAGATGATCATTTGTTGAGATGATGAAAATAAAAAGTTGGGGAGCTTATTTTCCTTGATTACCTTTTACCCACCACCAAAAACTTCCACATTTGCAAATAGACAAACTGGTGAACCATGTCCCACACAAATAGCTTGATTTGGTTCTCCTTTTCCACAGAATGGTGTACCGTACATTTGCCAGTTAGAATCATTTCCTACTTGAATTAAACTATGCCAAAATTCTGGAGTAGTAGCTCGATAATTAGGATTACGTAGGGTTTTTGTGAGTTGACCGTTTTCAATTAATTTCGCATATTCACAACCAAATTGAAATTTATGTCTTCGATCATCAATAGACCAAGAACGGTTAGATTCCATGTAAATACCATGTTCTATATCAGCAATTAATTCTGAAAAATTAGCATTTCCTGGTTCTAAATTTAAGTTAGCCATGCGATCAATTGGTGGACGATTCCAAGAAGAAGCACGCGCACAAGCAACACCTGGTAAACCAGAACGAGATTGACTTTCTAAACTGCCTAAACCTCTTTGTAAAATACCCTCTTTGATGATATATTCTCTGGTGGCTTTTGCTCCTGTATCATCAAAACCATAACTGGCAAATTCACCTTCAACGCTAGGATCAAAGGTGATATTCATTAAAGGTGAACCATATTCTAATTTACCAAAATCTTCTGGTTTAATAAAACTACCCCCAGCATAGTTACGCTCATCTCCTAAAATGCGGTCAATTTCTAAAGGATGTCCTACACTTTCATGAATTTGTAACATCATTTGATCTGGTGCTAAAACCAAATTTGTGCGCGTATTTGGACAGTCTTCTGCTGTTAATAATTCTAATCCTTGTTCGGCTACTTCTTGTACTCGCTGCCAGAGATTATCTTGTTTTAATAATTCCCATCCACCTTGATAAAAATTAGCGTACATTCCGTTATTACTACGTTGTTGTACAATTGCTCCATCTTGAGCAATGACACCAAAATGTGTTCCTAAAGTAATGATTTTTTGATAAACTTCTGAACTGTTACTACTAACAAACCAAGTTTCTTTTTCACTGCTGTTAATATGGGCTGTGGTTTGTACTATTTTGTCGTTAATTTTCAGATGATGACAAATTCTAATTAATAAATCATTGATTTCTCCTGGACTAATAGAATTCAATGGTTCAAAAAAGGGTGAGTTATATTCACCAACTACTTTGGGACGATGAGTTTCATTGAAGGGATAAATCCAAAATTCACTAGCTGCAATTGCTTGTTTATAGGCTATTTCTGCGGCATTTTGCAATGATGATAATGTTAAGGAATTGGTAGCAGCATAACCGATACTACCATTTACCATCACTTCAATCATTGCACCCATTGTTAATGATTTACCATTACTTTTGGGTAAACCATCACGTACATAATGGTTTCTCGCTGTTTCTTTGACTGCGCGAATACCGATCCAATCAGCAGAAATATTGAAATGAGAAATTGCGGTTGTTAGTTCTTTCCACATAGTTATAATTACATAAACATTGTTGAATAGCAAACCACAGAAGAATTATCAATCACTTGCGTTATCTTTTTCTATCTGCGTTCATCTGCGGTTAATTATTTTTGATATTTGATTCTAAACCACTTTATAGCAATTTTGCACAAAAAAATTAGGTAACTTTCTCAACAATCAAATATTTTAACTGAAAATATTCAATTGTTTACTTCAATAGTGGATGATTGACCTTGAGATAACATTTTTGGACGTAGATAAAGATTTTCTAATAATACTGCTACACCAGCCACCCAAGGGGGAATAATTACAGCACCAATAATACCTAATAACTGTGTGCCTCCTAATACTGCTAAAAGTTGATACAAGGGATGAACCCGCACGGATGAACCTACTAACAGGGGATCTAGTACGTAGCTTTCAATGTTCTGAATAATCACAAATAACAGGAGAACCCATAAAAAAGTTAGTCCTCCCTGGGGAATGGCAACTATTAAAGCGGGAATTGCACCTAATACTGGGCCGAGAAAGGGAATTAAATTAGTAAACCCAGCAATTACACCGAGTGCTAAGGCAAATTCTGATAGTCCTAAAACACTTAAACTCAGGGTGATAACTACGCCTAAAATAGCAGAAACTAACACTCGTCCTTGCACGTAACCACCCATGCGGCGGGAAATTGGTACAACTTGATTTGCTAGTCGCTTGTCCCAAGGTTGGGGAAATAATTCTGTTATACCTTTTACTAAACTGCTACTACCGGCGACCATGTACCCAGAAATTACTAAAGCTAAAATCAGGTTAATAACACCCCCAACTATGCCACGAGTTAGGCCAAAGGAACGTACAAGTAGTTGCTGACTCGACCGAAATGCCCATTTGATTAAGGATTGAATATCTAAAAACTGCTCTATTGTTTCTATTTGGGTAATTCCCATTCGCATTGCTACATTTTCGGAGACAATTCGCAGGTTTTCTAGGTAAATTGGCAATTTATTAGCTAGTCGTTGAATTTGCTCAGAAACGGATGGTCCAATGATTAAACCTGCTCCGATCAATCCAGCAATTAGGCTAATATACACAACTATTACACCCAACCAGCGGGGAATACGTAATTTTTCGGCATAATCTACAATGGGAGCGATCGCAGCAGCTAAAACTACTGCTATCATTAATGTTACTAATAAAGCCCGTAATTGCCACAGTAGAACCATTAAACAAACAATAGCTACAATTAATAGCAATTCTGCAAGGGTAATAGATTTACGCTTTTCTATCATATTTAGGTGTTATCTAATTTATTAGATTTTTTGATAGGTAGGGTGCGTTAGTGATAACGTAACGCACGATTATTTTAATTTTTAATCAAGGTTTGTTACATATTTAATGTTAACTCACCCTACAACTTATCCTTTACTTCTCTGTGTTCTCTGTGTCTCTGTGGTTCGTTTACTTCTATCGTATTTGGCAAAATTTTATCCATAACGTAACGCACCAAATTTATACAGTAGATTTTGCTCTAAAGAGGTACAAAGTTGAATAATGAAACTCTTGTGGTGCGGGCATCTTGCCCGCTAGATATGTACCTCATAACACCGGGAAGTGCTGTAACAATGGTGCGTTACAGATTTCATCTTAACGCACCCTACAATTCTACTACAATACTACTTTAAGAATGATGCCAACGTGTACCTTCTTTGCTATCAATTAAGGTAATTCCTTTAGCTAATAATTCATCTCTAATTCTGTCAGATTCGGCAAAATTCTTGGCTTTTCTTGCTTCCTGTCTTTGTTGAATTAACTCCTCAATTTCTGCATCACTTAAACCATCTATTTGAGAAGTTTCTATTTCTGGTTGTGCTGTTAAACCTAAAACTTCTGCTAATGTGACTAAGGTTTGCCATTGTTTAAATAATTCATTACTTGAAGTTTCTGTTTTTCCTTGATGAACAATAATATTTCCTTCCTTTCTTAATTCTTTAGCTAATTCAAAAATTACTGCTAAACCACCAGGAAAATTAAAATCATCATCAACTAATGTGGTGAATTTATCAACTTCTGATTTATCAACATTATTTTGATTCAATTCCAGATTTTCCCAACCTAATTTTTTACCATATTGATACCCAAACAATAAACCTTCTTTCAAAGTATTCCAGCCATTTGTTGCTGCTAAAATTGCCTCATCTGTAAAATCAATTGGTTTACGATATTGTGCCATTAACACAAATAATCTTAATGCCATTGGTTCAACTCCACGATCTAATAAATCGCGGATGGTGGTAAAATTGCCTAAAGATTTAGACATCTTTTCACCATCAACTTTTACCATGCCATTGTGTAACCAATAGTTAGCTAATGGTTTACCTGTGACTGCTTCAGATTGGGCAATTTCGTTTTCATGGTGTGGGAAAATTAAATCAGCACCACCAGCATGAATATCTATCGTATCACCCAGGCGATCGCGTACCATAGCAGAACATTCAATATGCCATCCAGGGCGGCCTTTTCCCCAGGGTGACTCCCATGCCGGTTCTGAAGGTTTTGCAGCTTTCCACAAGGCAAAATCAAAGGGATCTTTCTTCTTTTGGTATTCTGCATCTTCTACATTTACCCTTTCACTTGCACCGGCTTGTAAATCTTCTAATTTCCGTCCAGAAAGTTTACCGTATCCATCAAATTTCCTGACTGCATAATAAACATCACCCTGGGAAGGATAAGCAAAACCTTTTTGTTCTAAATCATGAATTAATCTTTGGATACCATTCATGGTATGGGTAGCACGGGGATATTCATCCGCTTCTTTAATCCCCAAACGTGCCATATCTTCAAAATATGCCTGGATATAACGTTCTGATACCGCTTCCATTGTAGATTTTTCTTGCCGTGCGCGGTTCAGAATCTTATCATCAACATCAGTAAAATTTTGGATATAACGCACATCATAACCGATAAATTGAAGATAGCGACGCACTACATCCCAAACAATACAAGCTCTAGCATGACCCAAATGGCAATAATCGTAAACTGTCACACCACAATAATACATTTTTACCTTGCCAGGTTCAACGGTTTTAAATTCTTCTTGACGACGGGTGAGAGTATTGTAAATAGATAGGGTCATAATAGAGGAATGGGACAATCTAACGATTAGCAATGATAGCGTAATTTGTAAGTAACCAGACTGATAAACTTAATAGAACTCATGGATATAACTGTTATCATCTATCATATCTGAATATAGCTGTAAAGATAATTCTCATTAGTATCATGTAAAGTTATTTGGCAAAGTTTGGTAAATTATGATTCCAGTTTTACTTAAAAATGATATGGGAATCCAGTTTGATTTCTGAAAAGATACGTAAATATGTAGGGTGCGTTAGCGATAGCGTAACGCACCATTATCAAGGTTTTGGTGCGTTACGAACTTCGTTCTAACACACCCTACAATACCTAATTTTTTCAAAATTCAAATATTAATCCTATGATGATTTGGTTTTAGATTTAATTTTCCAGACTGGATGATAAAACACTCAATTTGTTTTGATTGTTTTGATTGTTTTTATGAACATCTTCCGTAAATTGCCTATCTTCTATCCACTGTAAAATCCGATTCCAAGCCCACCATCTATCAGGATCTTGAAATTGACTTTGACATTTTTTACTACTAACATAACCAACATGACCACCATATTTAGTTACTAATAAATCTAGATAGGAATTTTGTTCACCAATAGCTTTTAAATCATCAACAATATCAGGATGAAATAAGGGATCATCAGCAGCATAAATAATTAAAGTTTGTTTTTGCAACTCAGGTAACAGATTTAAGGCATTGCTGGCCTGATAATATTCTTCCACGGAATTAAAACCTAAACGGCTGATGACCAATTCTTCATCAAACCCCCAAATACTATTTGCTCTTTCTATCGCTGCTGGATCAAAATAACCATCATGGTGATCATGCAATTTCCAAGCCAGTTTTTTCAATTCTCCAGCAATACGAGATTCTACATATCTACCAAAGGAATGTGTCACTAAGTAATTGAGCGATCGCAAAGAATCCAAACTGGGACAAATTACCGCCCCACCTGCAAAATCAATATCCGTTGATTTCACATCCTGTGCGGCTTTGATACCCCAGAGTGCTAATTGTCCCCCCAAAGAATACCCTGTAAACCAGCATTTTGGAGGACAACCCATTCTTACAGCCTCTGTAGCAATTCTCACAAAATCTTCCCCTTCATATAACCCATCAGACGTTAAAGTGGGGGATAACTGCGCCGTCTTCCCATGCGCTCGCCAATCAAAGAGAACTACAGCGTAACCTTGAGCATAAGCTTTTCGTCCCAACAATCTTAAAAACCATTGCTGCTTCAACTCACCAGTAATCCCATAAGTGCCAATAATTGTCCCGTGGGCATTTTTGGGGATAGCAACCAAACCAAAAATTGGTACATCCTGCCCTCCGGTAAATACGACCTGCTGATATGTTGGTTCTGGATCTGTAGTTGTATTTTCCCAGTTACGACCTGCTAACAAAGCGGTGTAAGCAGTCATAGCAGCGCCATTTTTTAAGAAAAATGGTGGATTATAAATAGATTTAAGCATCTTATGTTAATTTTCTTGTCAATTAGCCTTGATTTAACAATCCTTTAATCTTAATATTTATATTAGATTTGAAAACTTTTTATCATTGAAATAGTAATCTTTGTATATCTCAAAGGTTCTTAATTTATCCTTAAATAAAGTAGTCATAATTTTTTAAGAATGCCGAGGATTCTTGTCATAGACGATGACCCAGCGATTTCAGAACTTGTTGCCGTCAACTTGGAAATGGCTGGCTACGATGTTAGTCAAGCAGAAGACGGCATCAAAGGTCAGGCACTGGCACTCCAGCTACAACCAGACCTGATCATGCTCGATCTGATGTTACCGAAAGTAGATGGTTTTACCATCTGCCAACGCTTACGTAGAGATGAGCGTACAGCAGAAATACCTGTATTGATGTTAACGGCTTTAAGCCAGACTCAATATAAAGTTGAGGGTTTCAATGCAGGTGCGGATGACTACTTAACTAAACCATTTGAAGTAGAAGAAATGCTGGCCAGAGTGCGAGCTTTGCTAAGACGTACCGACCGCATTCCTCAAGCTGCAAAACACAGTGAAATCCTGAATTATGGTTCTCTTACCCTCGTTCCAGAAAGATTTGAGGCCATTTGGTTCGGTGAAACTGTAAAACTAACTCATTTAGAATTTGAGTTACTTCATTGCTTGCTTCAACGTCATGGACAAACAGTTTCTCCTAGCGAAATTTTGCGAGAAGTGTGGGGTTATGACCCTGATGATGACATTGAAACCATTCGGGTGCATATTCGTCACTTGAGAACTAAACTAGAGCCAGATCCAAGACATCCCCGTTACATCAAAACGGTTTATGGTGCCGGATACTGTCTAGAATTGCCGACGCTACCGCCATCAAATGAGGGAGTTACAGCTACTGTCGTAGAGTAACGTAGCAGCAGTTAGTGGGAAAAAGCAAGAGACAAGAGACAAGAAACAGAAATTTGTTAATTTTGGCTTTTGACTTTTGACTTGCTCCTGCTCCTCTGCTCTCTAACTAGCCATATTGGAAGAATTCAATATTAGGTAACAAAGGATCATTGACGATTCCCATCCCAGCAAAACCCCAACGTTTTAATAAACTTCCTATTTGTGTACCAGGAAGAGACTCAACCGTAAGCCGATTTGCCAAATCAGCTGCATGGGTGTTGAGATAGCTCAGAGCATCAAAATCTTCTTTAAACAGTAATAAATATCCTGATTTATCCTCATCAATTTTCGCAGTCAAATATTTTCCATCTGTTTTGGAGCGAATAATATAATAAATTTGAGCCAGCATAATGTTTAATTCGTAATTTGTAATTGCTAATGTTTCTGAACAACTGACAACTAACTAAATTATTAATTCAAATCTTCCAATTTAATTCTTGGATCAGCCGCTTTCAACATTAAATCAGCAATTAAATTACCAAGAATCAATAAAACAGCGCTCATCACCAAACTAGCCATGACCAAATATTGATCTTTTGCTAAAACAGCTTGTAAAGTCAACTTACCCAAACCAGGCCAGTTAAAGAAATTTTCTGTAATAAAAGCGCCACTTAACAAACCTGCTAATTCAAACCCTAATAAAGTAATCAAGGGGTTAATAGCATTTCGCAAAGCATGAACATAAATAACCCGATTTTCTGGTAAACCCTTAGCACGGGCAGTTTGTATATAATCTTGTCGCAAAACATCCAATAATTGACCGCGCATGATTCTTTGTAAACCAGCAAAACTGGTAATACTTAAAGCAAGCAAAGGTAAAATACTATGCCAAGCAATATCTAAAATTTTACCCAACCATGTCAGTTCAGCATGATCAATGCTAGTCATATTACCCACAGGAAACAATGGGGTAGTAACTTGGGCAAAGAATAATAGAAATAAAGCAGTAATAAAACTGGGTAAACCTTGTCCAGCATAGCTAACAACCTGTAGAATCTTGTCAGTGGGACGATTTTGTTTAACAGCAGCGAGAATACCCAGAGGAATAGCAATAGACCAAGTTATAAACAAAGAAGCGATCGCCAAAAGTAAAGTCGCCGGTACACGTTCCCACAACAAAGAAGATACAGAACGTTGATAAACAAAACTTGTGCCAAAATCACCTTGAGTAATAATTTGTTTTAACCAAAACCAAAATTGTTCCAGCCACGACTTATCTAAACCAAACTGTTGTCTGATTTCCTCAATCCTTTCCGGAGAAATTTTCGGGTTTTGTCTCAGAGTATCTACATAATCACCAGGAGACAACTTCATCACAAAAAATGACAGCGCAGAAGCCAGAAAAATCGTTAACAAAGCTTGTAATAGTCTTTTGATTACATAAACAAAAGTCTCATCTGTCACCAGTTTAATCAGCCAATCTCGACCAGTAGCCACAGAAATTTTTGTATTAGTCATTAGTCATTAGTTATTAGTTATTACTTAACTTTCCCCCTGCATTTTTCTGTCACCTGTCACCTGTCACCTATCACCTCTTCCTAATATTCAACCAAAGAAATAATCGGTACATCTGGTAAATATTGACGACCTTGTAATTCCCGTAGCTCGATAATAAACCCAAAACCTACAAGTTCACAGCCAATTGTTTGTACTAACTTAGCAGTAGCACTAGCAGTACCACCCGTAGCAATCAAATCATCCACAATTAAAACTTTACTACCTGGATTTAAAGCATCCTGATGTACTTCCAAGCTATCTGTACCATACTCTAGTTGATAATCAATACTATGAACTGCGGCAGGTAACTTTCCTCGTTTGCGAACAGGAATAAAACCACAACCTAACTTATAGGCCAGAGGAGCGCCAAAAATGAACCCCCTTGACTCCATCCCCACAATACAATCAGGTTGAATTTCAGATTCAAAACATTTTTGTGCTAAAAAGTCAATAGTGTAGCGCAAACCATCTGGATCACGCAGTAGGGTAGTAATATCCCGAAATAAAATTCCAGGTTTAGGAAAATCCTGTATATCACGAATTAAAGATTTTAAGTCCATATTTGTTAGTAGATAGGGAACAGGGAATAGGGAACAGTAAACGATGATAACTGATCTAATTCCCAATTACCTGAAAAATCGTACACTATAATGTCATACTCTGGAGATTCTAGATTTATGTTTTGTCAATCATTGACAATCAACAAGAATTTAAACCAAGCTAGAGATGTATATCCACTGTAAAAGTCAGTAGTTAAGTAGGTGATTTTATGCTTTAAAAGTTTCATTACAGTATAGGGAAATCTTGGATTAACCAGAGTAAATATTGTATATATTTGGATTGCCTATGCCATAACCACAAGACTGAGTTCTGGTTTGGCTATCTATCTTAAATTTTGTTTCACTCAGTTTTTTGGAATAGCACAAGGTATTTTATAGAATGAATGTCTCCGCAAGTGTAACACCATTGAATAGTCCCACTCCTGAGACTATGCCAATGATCCTGGATGCACTACCAGATCCAGCAATTAGCGGACAGGGATGTCCTCGCAGAACCACAGTACAAATAGACCTGATATTATTAGCCATTGAAGCCTTAGAACTTGGTGGCTCTGAAGCTATCCTTGCTTTTGCTCAAGAGTTAGACCTGACAGGAATTATTCAAAATCGGGTCAACCTGTGGCGGATGCGTAGTTCTAACCCCCTAAGACGAGCGCACACCCGCCGCCCTCTCAGTATTCTAGAAGCAAAAGCATTAGTCATCATCGCCTGTTACATAGCACGCCGTTTAACAGTAGTCATCCGCCAGATGTTAATGATATATCAGCAATTATCTGAAAAACAGATTCCATTAGAACAAAATTTACGTCTAGCTAACTATCTAGAAAGGTTTAGAGCGCATTTTAAAAGTCGTATGAACGCCAGACGTTCTGTGTTACTAACCTTAAACTCAGATGAAAAATTAGATGAACTAGCTATAGATTTATTAGGAAAACTACTATTTTGCACTGGTACAGCTGGAATGCAGCGCTTTTGGATTTCTCTTTTTGACGGTGAAGTAGAATGAATATTCAACGTAAATACAGTTTACCTAACTGCACACTGCTTCTAGAGGGTTTAACTAATGTGACATCCTCTAATCAGCTGCAAGAATTACGGCCAGAGTTAGCTATATTGGTAAATGCAGAATTTTATTTATCTAATAATAGTGAACCCATAGCTGGGGGACGAGAGCTTTTTGAAAGCCTAGTCAGAGCAGTTAGTGCCTACGCTCAAGAATTTTTAAGTAATGTTCCCAACCCTCAAGCACACAATCTTGATTCAGAATTAGTTGAATTTCAAAAAGTTGACAGCAACCGACATAAATTAATTGTCCATTCAGAAGTCACAGGTGAGGGTGCAGAATCTCCCATCAACCAAGCTAAACACCCTATTCAAATTGATTTGAATACAGTGCAATTGTTTGATTTAGTTGAAGCTGTAGATCAATTTTTTGCCGATACCCAAACCCTACCAGAACTAACACTAGAACTACAACCTGTCACTAGGCTTTATGGCAACACCAGTCAGGCAATATTAAAAGAAGTAGTACCTGCTAGTGTAGGTTTATCCAGTTTGGTCGTCGCAGCCTTTGCATTTAGCTTAATTCCTCCGCCTCAAGTTCGTCCACCCGAACCAAAAACAGAGGAACAAAGCAGTGTTGTAACACCTACAGATTCACCCACAACTTCACCCACAACTTCACCCACAGCAACGGTTGAACCTACAATTAACTCAACACCAACAGAACCACCCATACCAGTAGCTAGAGATTTAGAATCTCTTCTCAATCAGGTTTCAGAAATTACGGATTCCTCACAGCTACGAGTATTACAACGTCAAGTTTATAACCAAGTTAATTCTGTTTGGGAGAATCGTTCCGCAATTCAAGAGGATTTAGTCTATCGCCTGGGTGTGGGTGCTGACGGTAGTATTCTTGGCTACAAATCAGTTAATAACAAAGCCAATGATGAAATAGAAAAAACCCCATTACCAAAACTGCTATATAATCCTGCCAATGGCATGATTAATAATGAACCCATTGCCCAATTTCGAGTTGTATTTACCAGTAAAGGGGTGTTAGAAGTGAGTCCTTGGCGTGGATATGCCAGCACACCCAAGGTAATTGGTGAAAAAATTACTGAATCCAGTACAGTCAAAGAACTAGAACAAAAACTGTACAATACAATTCGCCAAAATTGGAGTGTTACACCGACTTTTAACAGAGAATTACAATATCGGGTAGCCGTCAACAAAATCGGTGTTATAGCTGACTATGAACCACTGAACCAAGTTGCCTTTGATTATTTTCGAGAAACACCTCTACCGCAGATGTTTCAATCTGTGTATGGTTCTAATGTGGCCGCTCCCAATAACAAAGAACCTCTGGCTCATTTTCAGGTAATTTTCAAGCCTAATGGGACTTTGGAAGTTTTACCTTGGGAGGGATACAGGTAAAGTCAAAAGTCAAAAGTAATTAACTTCTACTTCTTGACTCTTGACTTTTCCCAATCACCAATCACCAATCACTAATTTACTTTGTAATTTTCCGCATATAATTACCCCATAACTGGGCGGCTTGGGCGCTGCTACCGGATGTAGGGGAATTATTGTCATTACCTAACCAAATCCCCGTTACAAGTTGACGACGGGGAATAAAACCAATAAACCACAAATCTACGTTTCTATCAGTCGTGCCTGTTTTCCCGGCTTCTCCTAGTCCAATCGCCGCACTACGGCCAGTACCTCTGGTAACGACTTGCTGCATCATATTTATCATTTGGTTGGCAACTTCAGGACTGATAACTCGCTTATTGCTGTTGCGATCTAACTCATAAGAGTAAATTACACGACAAGTCTGTAAATCATTACGATCTTCACAATCACTGCTGTCTAAAATTCTACTAATGGCATGGGGTGGATTCCATACACCACGATTGTTAATCGCCCCAAAAGCACCGGTCATTTCTAAAACATTAACAACACTTTGACCAAGAACCAAACCTGGAACAGGATCAAGGGAGGATTTAACTCCTAAGCGTTGTGCCATATCTACAACCTTACTTAACCGTACTTGTTGGGCAACTCTCAAGGCAATGGGGTTTTCTGAGAGTGCTAAACCTGTAGTCATATCCAAACTACCACCACTACCAGAACGACAAGGTTTGTATGTAAAGCCTTGCCAAGTTAAAGGAGCGCAGGAATAACTTCTAAATGGTGATATTCCCTGTTCTATGGCAGCTGTGTAGGCAAAAATTTTAAACGTAGACCCCGGTTGTCTTTGGGCTTGTACGGCGCGATTGAATTGGCTTTTTCTGTAATCAGTTCCCCCTACCATTGCTAAGATGCTGCCAGTTCTGGAGTCTAGGGTGACAAGTCCTCCTTGATCAAAGCGAAAAGTTGAACCTGCATTACTAACTGTATTTTGTAGTGAGGCTTCTGCCTGGGCTTGAATTGTTGGGTCTAATTGGGTTTCTATGATGTAGTTGCCCTCTCTAGCCGCCCCTTCTCCTAAAATTGATTCTAGTTCTTGAAAAACATAGTTGTAAAAATACGGGGCTATGGTTTGGGCTTGGCGCTCACATACTTTTGGGCTTACTTGTACGGTAGAGCGTCTGGCTCTGTTAGCTTCTTCTGGGCTAATTTTGCCCATCTCTAGCATCCGTTTAATAACACGGTTGCGGTAATCTGCGGCTCCTAGTTTTCTTGGTCCATCTCCACAAAAATCAAAGGCATTGGGGGCAGGTAAAATTCCTACTAGGGTTGCCGCTTCTGATAGGGTTAATTCTTTGGCGGATTTGTCAAAATAATATTTAGCGGCATCTTCAAAGCCGGAATTATTCGCACCTAAGAATACTCGATTTAAGTAAGTTAGTAATATCTCATCTTTGCTGTAGAAGGTTTCTAACTTCAGAGAAACTATAGCTTCACGGACTTTCCGCCCTAAAGAATCTTGGCTACCTACATAATTTCGGAACAAACTGCGGGCAAGTTGTTGAGTAACTGTACTAGCACCTTGTTGTACATCACCTGTACGGGTATTTATCAATACTGCTCGTAAAACTCCTAAAGGATCAACTCCAAAATGCCAATAATAGCGACTATCTTCCGAAGCTACTACTGCTGATGCTAGATAAGGTCCAAACTCTGACAAAGTTTTTAAGTCTACATGAGCAATATTTCGGGGTTCTCTTAGGGGAGTAGAACCGTCACGGGCATAAATAACTACAGGTGCGCTGGTGGCTGTAGGTAGGGGGCTAACGGAAAATTTCATCCATTCTATGCCTATGGCTAAGGCCAGTAAGCTACTGACACCGGCAATACCATACATTCCATAGGTCAGTCCTTTGATGTACCAAGGAGGAGGATCTATGTATTGTAACCGGACTGAAGCTGCCAGTTCTGGTGGACCCAAGGTGAAAACATCGCCATGACGTAGTTCTAAAGAAGTGACTCTGCGTTTACCTAAATAAATACCATTGGTAGAATTTTCATCCTTGATCTTAAAAGTTGGGGTTCTTTGGCTGGAATCCCGTGATAAAGACAGGTGAATTTGGCTGACTACCGGGTTACGGACGACAATATCAGCGGATTTGGAACTACGTCCCAGTATGTAGCGATCGCCTAATAGGGGATATATTTCCGCTTTGTCCGCCCCCGCATCCTGCACCCAGAGTTCTGGTACTTTGGCATTAGGCTTGAGCGCCAGTTTGGAAAAATCTACCCTGGCTTGAATCGTGTTTACTGCTTGCGTCAATTGACCAAGTAAGGTTTTTGGCTTTTGCGGGGGTTGCGGAGAATTCATCGGCAATATCACATCACAGTTGGTTGTGAAGACGAAATCATAGGGGTCAAGAGTTTGATCCTAGTCTGACACTATTTTAATCACAAGCCATTACTAATTTTCCTGTACTGAATTTTGATAGTGATTTTTTATATCATACTTCCATTGATTAGGTAAAAGAAATCGGTGATTTTTATCACTCAGGTTATAGATGACTTATTGCTTATGGTTGCCATCAAATATTGATTTGATCACAAATAATTAAATATACCATTTCCAGTACCATATTTTTTTTGTATTTCTAAGAACTACTGCTGATTTTACAAAAGATGAAAATATTACTTTCAATAGTTGCTGTTAGCAATTAAAAGGAAATTTTACATCTATCTTTAGACAGATTTTGTCTAATCAATAGTTTGATTTAATTAGCCCAGTGTTCCTTGCACCTTGAGGTTAATTGCAAAATGAAGGGAAAATTTCTGACTTTAGTTGGTACAGCTATAACTTTGGCTTTTACCAGTAATGTTGCTATGGCACAATCTAATGACTCTTCAACTAGTGCGCCTCCAGAAATTAAAATGTCACTGGAAGGGATGAGAATTCTTTGCCTACATTTTCCCCTTAATTCCCGTTGTCCTGGTGGTATACCATTAGACCAGGGTTTCTCTACTACTCCTCAACCTCAAACATTAGAGATCAATAGTGAAACCAATGCTGTTGATAATAATACCAATGTAGACACCACCACAGTTCCAGTCGCGCCAACTGAATCTAGTCCTGAAGATTCTACCCAGATGACTCCAACTCCATTAACGCCAGCTGAACCCAAATTAGAAAGTTCTTCTCAAGTAACTCCAGTTCCTGGCAGTTCTTATTTTGTGGAATTTAGTAAGTAAGTTAATGGGAATTGGCGATAATTTTAATGTTGTGCCAGATTTAGTGATGACAATAATTCAAGAACATTTACCCAAATTGTTTATGTCAGTAGCCATTAATTCATAATTTCTTGATTAGGTGCAAAATATTAGTGAATTTTGTACCTAATTAGGTTTGGCTGAAAAAGTTATTTTTTTGAATCTAGGGAAATGGCTTACACCAAATACTAAATTGGTATGAATCATTAAATTTTTCAGCGTGTTCTTTGACTAGAATTTGGAGTTTTTTGCCAAGATGAAATTAATAAACACACAATACCAATACTAATACAAGAGTCTGCTATATTGAACACTGCAAAATTGATGAGTCGAAAATCTAAAAAATCAACCACATAACCTAAAGCAAATCTATCAATACCATTACCTAAAGCGCCACCTAAAATTAAACCATAACCTAATTCTTCCCAAATATTTAACACTGGTCCAAATAATCCTATAGCTATTAATCCTAAACTTACTCCTAAAGATAACCAACGCAACCACTCTACTTTGCCACTTAAAATACTAAAAGCAGCACCAGTATTAGTGACATAAGTAAAATGAAATATTCCTGGTAACAGTGGTAGTGTTTGCCCTAAATCAAAGGTTTGCACTACCAAAAATTTTGTTAGTTGGTCTAGCAAAAAAGAAATAACAGCAACAATCCAAAACGGACGATTTTTTAAACGCATGGTAAGTTAGTCAGTTGTCAGTTGTCAGTTGTCAGTTTTTCTACTGACTAATGACTAATAAAACATTAGATGTCGTAGTACATAAGCTACTATAGTCACGGCGCAAACTACAACTATTTGCCCTGGAAGTGAAAACCAGGAGTATTTGAGTATAGCTTGTATCAGAGATATGTTTTCTGCGGTTCTCCACGGAACAAGATAACTAATTATTAAGTATGCAATACCGCAGATATGGACAGTTAATAGGCCACATAGGCAACTAAAAGCTAGGGTTTCTAAACGAGGTCTGGCTTTAAAGGCAAAATAGCCACAAATCCAAGCTCCGGGTATAAAACCCAATAGGTAGCCAAATTGGGACAATTTAACATAACCCATGCCACCACCTTCGGCGAATACGGGTAACAACGTTAATCCCATTACTAAATAAGCAATCTGTGAAAGCGCAGCAGCATTTCTACCTCCTAAACAACCTACCAATAAAACCGCGCCAATTTGATAACTAACGCCTAAGGAAAAAGTTTTAATTCCTTGCTGACTCCAACTCCAAGGTATAGTAGTACCATAGACTTCTAGGAACGTTCCACCCATTGTTAGGAGTAAGCCAATCATGGACCATAATAATTGATTGGAAGCAGCAAACATTTATCGGGCAACAGGGACAAGGCCAAAGGGAACTCTTACAGCAACCAGTATAGGGAAAAATCTTCAATGTCACCAATTGGTTTTGATCAGCATTTTTAGATATCACGTCAGGGTATAGATAAATATATTACTTGTACATGATTAAATATCAAGCAGATATACGTATACTATCGCCTAGTAAAATAAATAGATGTTTTTGTTAACCTTTTGTTTACCTGCGATTAATAATTTAGAGGTATGTTGGAAGCGCTTACGTGCTAACTTACAACATTTAGACAGCAATGCTATTAGGTCAAAATCCTGTTAAAAATAACCGTTTGAAAACTTCAGTTGCAGCAATAGCACTGACTTTGGGTTTGGCAGCTTGTGGAGGAAATTCCAGCCCTGATAACACTGCTACTAATAATGCAGGTAATACTCAAAATACTACAGCTTCTAGTCCTGGGAAAACCTTGGATTTAGGTGGAGATGTGAGTTTAACTGGTGCTGGTGCATCTTTCCCCGCTCCACTTTATCAAACATGGTTTATTGAGTTGAACAAAAAGTATCCCAATCTGAAAGTTAATTATCAGTCTGTGGGTAGTGGTGCTGGAGTAGAACAGTTCACCCAAGGCACTGTAGACTTTGGTGCTAGTGATGTGGCCATGAAAGATGAGGAAATTGCCAAAATACCAGCAGAAAAAGGTGTACTTTTATTACCTGTGACAGCAGGTAGTATTGTGATGGCTTATAACTTGCCTGATGTGGCTGAATTGAAATTACCAAGAGCAGTATATACGGATATTTTGCTTGGCAAAATCAAGACATGGAATGACCAAGCGATCGCAGCGGCAAATCCTGGTGTTAACTTACCCAGTACACCTATCACTGTAGTTCATCGTGCTGATGGTAGTGGTACTACAGGGGTATTTACAAAACACCTCAGCGCCATCAGTCCCGAATGGAAAGAGAAAGTCGGTGAAGGTAAGAGTGTAAATTGGCCAGCGGGAGTTGGTGGTAAGGGTAATGAAGGTGTAACTGCCCAAATCCAACAAACTCAAGGTGCAATCGGTTACGTAGAATATGGTTACGCTAAACAAAGTAACTTAAAAACTGCTGCTTTAGAAAACAAAAGTGGTAATTTTATCACTGCTAACGAAGAGTCTGCATCCAAAACTTTAGAAGCAGTAACTTTACCAGAAAATCTCCGCGCATTTATTTCTGATCCAGAAGGTGCAGATTCTTATCCCGTTGTCACCTATACTTGGATTCTGGCCTACAAAAAATATGATGATGCTGCTAAAGCTAAAGCCGTAGAGGCAACTATCGAGTATGCTTTAACCGATGGACAAAAGCTGGCTGCTGAGTTAGGTTATGTTCCTTTACCTGCAAATGTAGTCCAAAAAGTAGCTACCGTAGCAGATGCAATCAGCCCTGATTACAAAATTGCTGTAAGTGGAACTACCAGTGCCAGTAAGTAATGATGATATTTTAGGTAATTTGAATATCTAAGTAGTGAACCTATTGATTCAGTCGGGAACCCTGATTCAGCTAGGATGCAGATACTACGAGCAGCGCAACAATGATTTCAGTGATGGTAATTACCACCATTTTCTAAGTAACTGTTCAATTTTTAACTTTTGCTTGGTTCCCCCTCACATTCTTTCAGATTTGCTTTTTACAGTCAGTGTGTATGACTACAAATTATTACAATCTGTCGCCAGAAACCAAGAAACGCTCTGATCTTGACAAATCTCTGGATCGTGGTTTTATTTGGTTGACAAAGATTTTTGCTCTAGCGATCGCAGCTATTTTATTATGGATAGCCTTTCAAGTTGGGACGAGTGCTTTACCTGCTATTCAACAATTTGGTTTAGATTTTTTAATCAAAAGCGATTGGAATCCAGTTAATGATAACTATGGTGTCTTACCAGCAATTTATGGAACTATAGTTAGTTCCTTGATTGGATTATTAATAGCTGTACCCATTGGTGTTGGTACGGCTATTTTATTAAGTGAGAATTTTCTGCCCTCACAGGTGCGTTTAGTATTAGTTTTCCTAGTAGAATTACTGGCTGCTATTCCCAGCGTTGTTTATGGAGTGTGGGGAATTTTTGTTTTAATTCCCATCCTCACTGATTTGGGTAAATGGTTGCATAATTCTCTGGGTTGGATACCGTTGTTTAACTCTCCTCCAACTGGGCCAGGAATGTTACCAGCAGGGGTGATTTTGGCAATTATGACTTTGCCAATCATTACTGCCATATCCCGTGATGCTTTAATTTCCCTGCCTCCCAGTCTACGCCAAGCTGCGTTAGGACTAGGTGCAACTCGTTGGGAAACAATTTTTAAGGTGCTGATTCCTGCGGCTTTTTCTGGTATTGTCAGCGCAGTTATGTTAGCACTTGGTCGCGCAATGGGTGAAACCATGGCTGTTACCATGTTAATCGGTAATTCTAACAATATCAAGATTTCTTTGTTAGCACCATCTAATACTATTTCTTCCCTACTAGCTAACCAATTTTCAGAAGCTAGTGGTTTACAGGTTTCTGCTTTGATGTATGCAGCTTTAGTTCTGTTTTTATTAACTCTGTTAGTAAATATTTTGGCAGAGTTTATTGTGATGCGAGTGCAGCGACTTTAGCATTGATTGTCCTCACTCCTATAACTCCTGATTCCTAGAACTTGTGACTTTATGACTTCTCTTTTTCCCCAAAACAGTCTCACCCGTTCCCCGACTTCCCCCCGTACTTTGTTTAACACAGTCATGACCGTCTTGGCCTTTATCTGTGGAGCATTGGCGCTAGTTCCTCTCTTGGCTGTACTGTCTTATGTATTATTTAAAGGCTTTAGCAGTCTCAGTCTCAATGTATTTACCCAACTACCCCCAGCACCTTTCAGCCAGGGGGGAGGTTTTGGTAATGCCATTTTAGGTACATTGCTCATGGTGGGTATTGGGGCAGTTTTCAGTATTCCTACTGGTGTTTTAGCTGCCATATATTTAACTGAATTTAGTGATGGTAGAATTGCTAGAGGAGTACGCTTTGCTACTAATGTATTAAGTGGAGTTCCCTCAATTATTGCCGGGGTTTTTGCTTATGGGATTGTAGTTTTAACCTTAACTAAGCTGAATTTAGGTTCTTACTCAGCATTGGGTGGTGGGTTCGCCTTGGCAATCCTGATGTTACCAATTATTGTCCGCACTACAGATGAAGCCTTGCAGCTAGTATCCCAGGATTTACGACAGGCTGCTTTGGGTTTAGGAGCTACTAATTTTCAAACAGTAATCCAAGTAGTTTTACCGGCTGCTTTACCTGCCATTGTTACTGGTTCGACATTGGCGATCGCTAGAGCATCAGGAGAAACCGCACCATTAATTTTTACGGCTTTGTTTTCCTCCTTTTGGCCGAATGGTTTACTCAAACCGACGGCTTCTTTGGCTGTATTAGTATATAACTTCGCTATTTCACCATTCCCAAGTTGGCAATCTCTAGCTTGGGCAGCTTCTCTGATTTTAGTGCTAATGGTTCTAATTACCAGCATTATCGCTCGTTGGGCAACCAGGCAAAAAGCTTAAAAAATTCCATCACCTCAAGAGAATGCCTAAGTCATATTTACAACCTAACCCTAAACAATAAAAATTCATGGTCACTAAAACTGATACGATTAATAGCACTGAGATGGTTTTACGGACAGAAAACCTGAATATTTTTTACGGTAACTTCCTCGCTGTCCAAAATATTTGGATGGATATTGCCAAAAATCAAGTTACTGCTTTTATTGGGCCTTCTGGTTGTGGTAAAAGTACATTGCTACGTTGTTACAATCGCCTGAATGATTTGATTGACTCCTTTCGTGCAGAAGGCAAGGTCTATTTTTACGATAAAAATTTGTATGCTCCAGATATTGACCCTGTAGAAGTACGCCGTCGAATCGGTATGGTATTCCAAAGACCAAACCCTTTCCCTAAATCTATTCGAGATAATATCGCCTTTGGAGCTAAGATTAATGGCTATCGCGGCAATATTGATGAATTAGTAGAAACAAGTTTACGACAAGCAGCTTTATGGGATGAAGTCAAAGATAAACTCAACCAAAGTGGTCTTTCTTTGTCTGGTGGACAACAACAAAGATTATGTATTGCTAGGGCAGTAGCTGTGCAACCAGAAGTTATTTTGATGGATGAACCTTGTTCTGCCCTTGATCCTATTTCTACTTTGCGGGTTGAAGAACTCATTCACGAACTGAAAGAAAAGTACACTATTGTGATTGTTACCCACAATATGCAGCAAGCAGCGCGGGTTTCTGATCAAACTGCTTTCTTTAACGTCAAAACTTCAGAAAAAGGTGGTCGTACAGGCTACCTAGTAGAATATGCTCCCACAGAGTTAATTTTCAATGATCCTCAACAAGAGGATACAAAGGCTTACATCAGTGGTAGATTTGGTTAAAACCAGGGAAGAGGCAATAGGAAAAAAGGCTGTTTCATAGTCTCCAAATTTTACCTTCTGCCTCCTCAGTCCTACTTACCGTGATTATTGGCTGCAAATAGACAAACTTTGATAAAAATCGCTATTTTAAATTTTTTAAGAATTTATATTGCACATTGGGAAAAAAAGTTATAAATTGTTAAGTTAAAGGGGAATAACTTAATGAGTAGACGCAAAAGTTCAATCTTAGTAAAGTTAATGCACTCCAGGGTATTCAAGCTTCATAGACACCTGTAGTTATAGTCCAGATATATTCTTCGTCAAGGGTGATACAACATTGTCAAATTAGGCATTGTGAAACACATGAGTATATCTCGGCATTTTGCTGTGATTGTTTTCTTGCTATAGTTTCTTTGAGTTCGAGATTTTATTGATTGATGTGAAGACCAGAAAACTGGAATTCACGGAAAGATATTTATAGAAAGTAAATTAACTAGCAATTAATTTGCTCAAATCCAGTATTTGCAACCATTATGCTTTAAGTATGTCTGCTCAGAAATTGGATTAGTTATTCCCATAATCACTCTTTCATGGTGAAAATAGCAAATACTGATCATAAGTAAAGGCGCATCAACTGCAAATTCACTATCTAACCGGAGTTATTCTAGCAATGCAATTAAATGACTTAAACGCAGCAGAAAATACCGAAAATATAGACAAAGAAGCTTGGGAGTGCCTAGAAAACTCAATTCTCTACTATCAGGGTCGTCCAGTAGGGACTTTAGCAGCTTATGATCCATCCGTAGAAGCTCTCAATTATGATCAATGTTTCATCCGAGATTTTGTTTCTTCGGCGTTGATTTTTTTGGTTAAAGGAAGAACAAATATTGTTAAAAATTTCCTGGAAGAAACCTTAAAGTTACAACCGAAAAAAAGAGCATTAGACGCATACAAACCAGGTAAAGGGTTGATACCTGCCAGTTTTAAAGTTGTTAATATTAACGGAGAAGAACATTTAGAAGCTGACTTTGGGGAACACGCGATCGCTAGAGTAACACCAGTTGATTCTTGTTTGTGGTGGTTGATTTTATTACGTGCTTATGTCGTTTCCACCAATGATTACAGTTTAGCAAAACAACCAGATTTCCAAATTGGTATTCGCTTAATTATGGAAATTTGTTTGGCGAATCGTTTTGATATGTACCCCACTTTGTTAGTTCCTGATGGAGCGTGCATGATAGACAGACGGATGGGTATTTATGGTCATCCTTTAGAAATTCAAGTCCTCTTTTTTGGGGCTTTGCGTGCGGCTCGTGAGCTATTAATATGTAAGGGGAATGAAGATATTGTCGAAGCAATGGATAATCGCTTGCCGTTATTATGCGGTCATCTTCGTCAACATTATTGGATAGATATTTCCCGGTTGAATGCAATTTATCGCTTCAAAAGTGAAGAATATGGTAAAGCAGCGGTGAATCTATTTAATATTTATGTAGATTCTTTACCTTATTATGAATTAGATAAATGGCTACCCAGAAAAGGTGGTTATTTAGCTGGTAATGTTGGACCCTCCCAATTAGACACTCGCTTCTTTGCTTTGGGCAATTTAATGGCGATAATTTCTGATCTTTCCACAGAAGAACAATCCCAAGCAATTATGACTTTGATTGAAGAAAGATGGGATGATTTAGTAGGAGATATGCCGATGAAAATCTGTTTTCCAGCTTTGGAAAATGAAGAATATCGAGTTGTCACAGGATGCGATCCTAAAAATATTCCTTGGTCATATCATAATGCTGGTAGTTGGCCTGTTTTGATGTGGATGTTAGCAGCGGCCGCAGTAAAAACAAATAGAATAGGTATGGCGAGAAAAGCACTAGAAATTGCTAAATCACGACTAAGTGAAGATGAATGGCCAGAATATTACGACGGCAAAAAAGGTAGACTCATTGGTAAACAAGCTCGGAAATATCAAACTTGGACAATTACAGGTTATTTATTAGCTAAAGAAATAATAAATAAGCCTGATTTACTACCATTAGTTAGCTTTAATGAATTTCCTACGGAGTCAGTTTCTAGAGCTTGTGAATTTGAAGTAGGTGGACTAGAATCCTATATGTCTTTATAACCAGGTAAAAGGCAAAAGTAAAGATATTCATATTCTGACTTCAGTAAGGGTTTAGCAGTGTTAAACCCTTGCTTTATTATGAATTAAAACTAATTTTTTGATAATTCAATTCACTTTTATAATTATATCTGATGATACTCTAAATCCAACTGTATGAGCATATTTTTTAAATTTCTATCATTATTTGCACATCTATTAATTTTAAAATTGTAAAAAATAAACAATATTATTGAATCTAAATCAAAAATATGCGGCTTTCTTTCAGACTGCTATTTTTGTTTCAGCAATCAATTAAGAGGGATATGATAATAGAAGACTTAGAGGAATTAATATCTTTTACCTCTATAAAATGGATATTAATTAGATACCCATTCCATGGCAGTATATAGGAGAATTTACCCAATGCAGAAGCAAAAAATATCAAACTTTGATCAATTAGAAACTGAAGCTTGGGAACTAATAGAAAAATCAATTACCTACTATAAGGGTAATCCCATAGGAACTATTGTTGTTTGTGATCAAACCCAGGCAGTATTAAATTTTGGTCATTGTTTTATTCGGGATTTTGTGCCGTCTGCACTACTTTTTTTAATTAAAGGAAAATATGATATTGTTCGGAACTTTTTAGAAAAAACGTTAAAATTACAACCTAAAAAAAATCTATTTAGTGCTTACCAACCTAGTCGGGGTTTAATTCCTGCTAGTTTTAAAGTTGAATCTATAAATGGTGAAGAATCAGTAGAACCAGACTTTGGAGAACAAGCAATAGCTAGAGTCACATCTGTAGATTCTTGTTTATGGTGGATAATCATTTTACAAGCCTATGTCAAAGCTACAAAAGATATAAATTTTGCCATGCAACCCAAATTTCAAGAGGGTATTGCCTTAATAATGGAACTTTGTTTGGCGACGCGGTTTGATATGAACCCAACTCTCTTAGTTCCTGATGGTGCTTGTATGATTTACCGTCGTTTGGGTATTTATGGCTATCCTTTAGAAATTCAATCTTTATTTTATGGTGCTTTACGTGCTGCACGTAAATTATTAATTTGTGCTGGTGACGAAGAAATTGTGCAAGCTATTGATAAACGTTTACCTTTATTAAGAGATCATATCCGTCATCATTATTGGATTGATATGAAAAGATTGAATGTCATCTATCGCTTTAAAAGTGAAGAATATGGACATACAGCAGAAAATCAATTTAATATTTATGCAGATTCTATTCCCTACGCCGATTTATCTGTGTGGTTGCCCAAACATGGTGGTTATTTAGCTGGAAATATTGGACCTTCTCAACTAGATACTCGGTTCTTTTCTTTAGGTAATTTAATGGCTGTTGTTTATTCTCTCACTAATGAAAAACAGTCCCAAGCAATTATGAATTTAATTGAAGAACAATGGGATGATTTAGTAGGAAAAATGCCAATGAAAATTTGTTTTCCGGCTTTAGAAAAAGACGAATATAAAATCTTTACCGGTTGTGACCCGAAAAATTTACCTTGGTCATATCATAATGGTGGTAGCTGGCCTGTTTTATTATGGAGTTTAGCCGCTGCTGCTCAAAAAACCGGGAGAAATGATCTTAGTCAACGTGCTTTAGAATTAGCTCAAGCGAGGTTACATCAGGATGAATGGCCAGAGTATTATGATGGTTCTAGTGGTTCTTTAATTGGTAAAGAATCACGGAGATATACAACTTGGACAATTACAGGATTTTTATTAGCCAAGGAATTAATGCAAAATCCTGAACATTTAGAATTAATTAGTTTTGAAGAATTGGATATTGAAAATGATCCAAAATTTTGTGATTTATAGGGAATAGGTGACAGGTGACAGTTTAAAACAGTCTTATTGGTGAAAGTGGGAAGATATTAACCATTGACGGAAATTATCATGATATAAACTGTAAACCGGGAAATCAGAGGTATTTTCTACCTGTAAAAGCTCAAACCAATCTTCTAAAATTTCCTCCACATCAAACTCATCAACGTCTAGTAAATTAGCAATATCTGTAACTGATATAGGTGGGGTTTGTTGTGCTAGAAATTGTAAAACTTCTACAGCAAAATCTTGATTTTCCCAATCTAATATTTTATCTAAATGTTGTTGATAGTAGGTTATTAATCCTGGTGGAAATGATGTTTCTATTTGTTCAGTTTGGGTGTAGAAAGCATCAGCTATAGCGGTTAAGATTTCGCTGACATATTTAAAATTATTTTCGCTGCGGTTGGTTAAATTAGTAATAAATTCGACTTCGTTGATTTGCTGGGTATTTAACCCGGATTTTAGTGTGGAGGATTTGTTTGCATTTGTTGTAGAGACGTTATTTGTTGTAGAGACGTTCCATGGAACGTCTCTACATTCTGGTGATAAATTAATATAACTCCTAATATAATCTTGAATATCTTGTTTATTTTCCTGTGGATAATCTCCTAAATGCAAACTTTGCACCGGTGCTTCAATTAATAAACCAGAATTATCTGCTAAAAACGGACGACGGGAAAGGAGAAAATAAACCCCTGGGGGAACGTAAGGAGGAAGATAAAAAATATTTGTTCCTGGTGGTTGTGAATTGCGATTGATGCAATTTAAACTGTCAATGGCAATAATTAATTTTTGATTTGTTTGATTTATTTGATTTGTTTGTAATAAACTGTCGCTGATTTGTTGGAGAAGCAAAGATAAAAACCAACTCCCTTCTGTTGCGTTGTCGGGAAGAACCCCCCTCATTCCCCCCGTAAACGAGGGGATGTTTGAGACGTTTTGCTCCCTCCTCGCACCCCCCTCAGTCCCCCCGCTACGGGGGGAAGAAGAGGATAAACTTTGAATATTGGAGGGTTGGGGAGGGGTGATATCTAATAATTGCTGACAAACAAATCTCAGAAATTCCTCAGCGTGATTTTTCCCCTCTAATTCCGCATTGTAATAAATTACCTGGCAATTTTCTGAGGGATTATCTTTAACATATTTAGCAATAATTGCACTTTTACCGCTACCGGGTAGACCGATAATTGTGAAATAACCCCGGTTGTAGCGATTGAGAAAATTATTAATAGCAGTAAACACGAAATCACGACCCAGAAAATTCGCGCTTTTTTGGTGAATTATTGCTGCAAATTCTTGGGGATTAACTATGGAATTATTCATAGTTGGTGGTCTGGGTGTGGAGTTCATCATTTCATTCTCCCGCATTTTCCAACTTTAAAAAATGCACTATTCCAGAACCGTCACCCGCAACAATTGTTAACCCATTTGGTGTAACTGCACAGGAAGAAAATGGACTTTCACCACTAAAAGTAGCTATCTCCTCCCCAGTTTCTAAATTCCACACCTTCACAGTTTTGTCCCTAGAACCAGAAATCACCCGTTTTTCGTCTGCTGTCACTGCTACTGCTTGTACATAACTACTATGACCTTTGAGGGTGAACTGTTCCTCCCCTGTCTCTAAATTCCACACCTTCACAGTATTGTCCCTAGAACCAGAAATCACCCGTTTTCCGTCTGCTGTCACTGCTACTGCTTCTACCCAACTACTATGACCTTTGAGGGTGAACTGTTCCTCCCCTGTCTCTAAATTCCACACCTTCACAGTATTGTCCCTAGAACCAGAAATCACCCGTTTTCCGTCTGCTGTCACTGCTACTGCTTGTACATAACTACTATGACCTTTGAGGGTGAACTGTTCCTCCCCTGTCTCTAAATTCCACACCTTCACAGTATTGTCCCTAGAACCAGAAATCACCCGTTTTCCGTCTGCTGTCACTGCTACTGCTTCTACCCAACTACTATGACCTTTGAGGGTGAACTGTTCCTCCCCTGTCTCTAAATTCCACACCTTCACAGTATTGTCCCTAGAACCAGAAATCACCCGTTTTCCGTCTGCTGTCACTGCTACTGCTTCTACCCAACTACTATGACCTTTGAGGGTGAACTGTTCCTCCCCTGTCTCTAAATTCCACACCTTCACAGTATTGTCCCTAGAACCAGAAATCACCCGGTTTCCGTCTGCTGTCACTGCTACTGCTACTACCGAACTACTATGACTTTCATTTTTTGAGCTTCATCATCCATTTTCATCCGTTCCCAATGAGTTTGATAATAATTCTGTAAACCTTGGGGTAATTGGGTTAAATTCAAATCATTATATTTACCCTCTGCTATTGCTGGTAAAACATAGCGCAGGTACATAAAATTATTTTCGCTCTTGGTTGCTAATTCATTTACAAAAGCGTCGGGAGTGATATTTTTGTTTTTTATCCAAGTTTGTAATCCGTCTTTGTGTTCTGGATCATTTTTTAAACAGAAGCGAATATACTCTTGAATATCATGCTGATTTTCTTGGTTATATTTATCATCAGTTAAATCTAAAGATTCTTTTTTCACTTCAGTCTGGAGTCGTTCTTTATCATAAGGTCTTCTTGTCAGGAATAAATAAACATTATCTGGCAGAGTTGTCGGTAAATATAAAATATTTTCTCCTCCTGGTTCTTGCTTTACTTCATCCAGTGCATCAACGACAATGATTAATTTTTCATTGGTGGTTAGTTTTTCAGTAGTTTTTACCAGTAATGTTGATAAATCCGCATTTTCAACATTTGTGATTTGATAGCGGTTAATGAGTTGTTGACGAAGACTTTCCAGAAATAATTCAGGACTATTACGATTTTCTTGTAAGTTGTTGAAATAACAAATTGTTTGATTTTCAAAAACGTATTTTGCAGCGATGGTACTTTTGCCCATTCCCGCATCACCGATAACTGTGAAATAGCCTTTTTTATTGGTGTTGATGAAGTTTTGAAATGCTGCAAATACAAATCCGCGACCGCAGAAGGATTTGATTTTTTCGGTGATTAGTGATTGAAATTCTGGTGAATAGGTATATGAAATAGGTAATTGATATTTTTCATCTGATTGATGATATTTCTGTTTTAAATAAGTGCGTAATATTTCAAATTTACCTGCACCGTTTATTTCGCTCAGTTCAGGACAGACATTTTCAAACTTTTTATAAATCTTTTTTAGACGACTTTTAACAGTAGCTTCTGTGATTTTTAATTCGTCACTTTGTTTTATCTGACTGATTTGTGCATCTGGTTGAGGTAGTGCGGTTAATAAAGTTGTTTTTTCTTCAACAGATAAACCTTGAATATCTGCTTGTTGGTTAAGGAAGTCTTGCCAAGTCATGGATGTTGTTGAGATTTTAGTAAGGATTATAGCTGATTTTTGGTAACAATAGTCTGGTTAATATTTTTTAACCTTGATTTTTCGATTTGCGTCATTATCCGCCTGGGAATGAATTCCCAGTCTAATAGGAATTTATTCCCAGGCTGTTCTATAATTAGCTCAATGTTCAATCATAATTGATGTAAAAATATGTAATTAATAAATTGAAAATAGTCAGTTTTAACTGACTTTCGCTATGAGACTGTTAAAATATATCTCTCTAACTCCCATGACCAACTCCCGTCAACTTGCCTATATTGCCCTCAAAGAAGTACACAAAGGAGCTTACACTGATGTCGCTCTCAACCGTGGATTACAAAAATATCAATTACCCGATAATGACCGTCGCTTAATGACAGAATTAGTCTATGGAAGTGTGAGAAGACAACGCACTTTAGACGCTATTATTGACCAACTTGCGACTAAACCAGCAAACCAACAACCTAAAGACCTCCGCACTATTTTACATCTGGGTTTATATCAACTCCGTTATCAAGAAAAAATTCCTGTTTCTGCTGCTGTTAATACTACTGTTGAATTAGCTAAGGAAAATAAATTCTCTGGTTTAACGGGTTTTGTAAATGGTTTTTTACGTCAATATTTACGACTTTCAGAAAATAATGCTGAACCTTTAAATTTACCAGAAAACCCTGTAGAAAGATTAGGTATTTTACACAGTTTCCCTAATTGGATTATTGAAGTTTGGCTTAAACAATTGGGTTTTGAAGAAACAGAAAAACTCTGTGCATGGATGAACCAAACCCCGACTATTGATTTACGAGTTAATATCCTTAAAAGTAATTTAGAACAAGTAGAATCAGCTTTTAAAAATGCTGGGATTTTAGTTAGCAAAATTCCCCATTTACCCCAAGGTTTAAGATTAATTGGTAGTACCGGTGCAATTCAAAATTTACCCGGTTTTAATTATGGTTGGTGGTGTGTACAAGATAGTAGTGCCCAGTTAGTTGGTCATTTGCTTGACCCCCAACCTAATGATGTGGTGATTGATGTCTGTGCAGCACCAGGAGGAAAAACTACTCATATTGCCGAATTAATGGGTGATAAAGGCAAAATTTACGCTTGTGATAAAACTGCTTCTCGGTTACGCAAACTCAAGGAAAATACCCAACGTCTGAATTTACAATCTATCGAAGTCTGCACTGGGGATAGTCGCAGTCTGACCCAATTCTACAATACCGCTGACCGTTTATTATTAGATGCTCCTTGTTCTGGTTTAGGAACTATGCACCGTCACGCTGATGCACGTTGGCGACAAACTCCGGCATCTGTGCAGGAACTTTCCCAAATCCAAAAAGAATTATTATCACATACTGCTAAATTTGTCAAGTCCGGAGGGGTGTTAGTTTATGCAACTTGTACCTTGCACCCACAGGAAAATGAAGAGGTAATTTCTGAATTTTTAACAGCAAATCCTGATTGGCAAATTCAACATCCCAACTTTGATTTTGTAGATATTTCATCCCAGGGGTGGTTGAAGGTATGGCCTCACCAACGAGATATGGATGGTTTTTTCATGGTGCGTTTAAGAAAAACCAATGATTCCGAGTGAATACTGTTAGTCATTGTACCATTTAATCAACGCCTGAATCTATTGGAGGAGGCAGTGATGGTTAGTAATTCTCATGTTAAAAATTTAGTTAAAATCCTGATTGGGGCTGCGTGGATTGACGGTAGAATCCAACCAGAAGAAAGACAATATCTGCGAGAAATAGCTCAAGCCAAAGGTTTAGCTAATGATCCAGAAATTAAACCTTGGTTGTATGAATTAGTACCAGTTAAACCAAGTCAATGTTATGAATGGGTAAAAGAGTATTTAGGCGATCGCCCTAGTTCAGAAGAATGTGAAACCCTGATTGAAGCTATCAGCGGATTAATTTACAGTGATGGGGAAGTAGCTGTTGAAGAAGCTAAACTTCTTACCAAATTAGAGGAGTTGAGTAAATCCCATGATTCAACTCAACCGATTTACACCCCACTACTCAAACAAATTCAAAAGCTTTACCGTCGTTGGGTAGATGTGCAGAATTAGGGCATTGGGCATTGGGATAAATACAATTTATTCCCAATCACCTGTCACCTGTCACCTGTCACCTGTCACCTTCTTCCTATGATTCTTTATCAACTTTGGGTACAAAATCAGGACGATCTTTGCTTTCCCAACCTGCGGGACGTTTTGAGTTGTACCAAGCAATTGAACCGATGGTGACAGCAGCAATAAAACCAACTACATATACCAGAGTAAATGCTAAAGGAAACTGATTACCACTGGCTGCGGCTGTTTCAAGTAATAAGTGCATAAGTATATTGTCCTATGAAAAGTAATACTTCTTAACAAAGTATAAAACGAACTTACCACATCCATCCTCCATGGGGAGGAAATATTTTCTAATTTTGTGACTCATTACCAGAAGATGAACTTGGTTTGAGTCTTTCTCTCCAAGAAGGTTTGGGTGTGGAAGATGTAGATGGCTTTTTCTTCACAGGAGATGATTGAGAGGAAGAACCGCTAGAACGTCGTCTTCTGGAAGGAGTTTCTTCTGGTCGTCGGTAACTTCGTCTCCGTCTCCGGGTGTAATTTGATTGCGGTTCTTCTTGATAGCTACTAGGTCTGCGTCTACTTCTACGTCTACTGTATGATTCATCGGATGTTTGATCATTAGTAGAAATTGAGCGATTAACAATTCGCTTAGGTTTAATAGGTTCAGCTTTAATTGTGCCTTTGTGCTTGTTTAAATTAGGTAGTTTAGGAAACTTTTCTACAGGCATTTCCTTCACAGCTGCTTTCATAAACTCACGCCAAGCATAAGCTGCACTGGTACTACTACCCCATGTAGGGCGGTTATCATCATTACCCAACCAAACCCCAGTAACAACTTGGGGAATATAACCAATAAACCACAAATCACGGGATTGATCAGATGTACCGGTTTTTCCGGCCACCTGTCTATCATTCAACTGAGCAGCACCAGCAGTACCATTATTAACTACATTGCGGAGCATCCAAGTTGTAATAGCTGCGCTATCAGCATCTAAAACCCGTTGAGGTTTAAATTCAGCAGACCAGATCACATTACCTTGACGGTTAAAAATGCGACGAATACCATGTACTTCTGTATGTAAACCCTGGGTAGCAAAAGAACCATAGGCACTGGTTAATTCCAGGAGATTGACTTCGTTTGAACCCAAAGCCAAAGAGTAGGTAGGCTTGAGTTGAGATTTAATGCCCATGTCCTGAGCTAGTTTAATGGTTGGTTGATATCCCACATCTATCAACACCTTGACTGCAACTGTATTAATAGAACGGGTGAGGGCATCCCTCATGTTCATCCAACCATAAAATGATTCACTGTAGTTTTGGGGTTCGTAACCATCTACGATCAAAGGTGCATCTAGATAACGATCATAGGGATTTTTACCTGTAGCGATCGCCGCAGCATAGACAAAACCTTTAAATGTTGATCCTGGTTGTCGTTGTGCTTGAGTAACGCGATTAAACTGGTTTTTTGTAAAATCCTTACCCCCGACCATCGCCTGAATTTCGCCATTTTGGGGATCTATCGCCACCAAAGCGGCCTGTTTGAAGTTTTGCCAACGACCTTTATTTTTCAGGGTTTTATCAACGGCTGTTTCTGCTGCCTCTTGCCAAGTCGGGTTCAGGGTTGTTTCTACCACTAAACCACCTGCGGCCAAAACATCGGCAGGGACATATTTTGGTAATTCTTGCTGAACGTAGGTAGTAAAGTAGGGGAATTTAACTTGTAAGCGTCTGGGTAAGTTGGTATTAACTACCAAGGTTTCATTAATTGCCTCTTGCTTTTGTTGGGATGTAATCATGCCTTCTTCCTGCATGATATTTAATACGGTATTTCGTCTTTCTGTAGCGATATCCAGATGTTTATCGGGGGCATACTGGTTGGGAGCAGGAGCGAGTCCGGCGATGGTGGCCATTTCTGATAATGTCAGTTCATCCACCGATTTACTAAAATATATCCAGGCCGCATCCCCCACACCATAAGCACCAGAACCCAAGTAAACTAGATTCATGTAGCGCTCTAAAATCTCCTGTTTACTGAGTTCTTCTTCCATTTTTTGCGCTAAACGAAGCTCTTTTAATTTACGCCAAACGGTTTTTTCTTGGCTAAGGAAAAGAATTCTGGCTACTTGTTGGGTGATGGTACTACCACCTTCGACTACATTTTGCGATCGCAAATTATTCACAAATGCTCTGATAATACCTTGAGCATCTATACCATTATGTTGTTCAAATCTGCGGTCTTCTGAAGCAATAAACGCTTTCTTGAGATTATCTGGTATTTCTTCTAGCTTGATATGTTCCCTTGTCACTTCCCCTTGCTGTTGGAGAACAGTACCATCAGCGGCTTTAATGGTCAGGGTTTGCTCCCGTAAAATGGCCTTTAGTTCTGACTTATCTGGCAAAGAACTATCTATCTTCTCCATACCATAGTTAATACCTACAATACCGCTGCTTAAACCCAAGCCGAACCCTAAACCAGTCAAAAACCAGCTGTGACGATAAAAGGGTTTGCCATTGATTTTGCTATTTATACGGACTTTAACCAAAATTTCAGATGACACAGTTTTCACCTGCTTGAGTAACTGTCTTGCCTTCACCAGGTTTTTTGATGGGAAGTTGTCATCTGTTGACTCTTCGGTTTTTTGATGATTCTCAATAGGCAAGAGCAGTTTCTCCTTCTCAGAGCTACTTAGATTGAATGATTAACTCTAGAGACTAGAATTAGTTTGTTAATTACGTTAGTTTATAATATCTCATAAATTATTCCCCAAATTCGGTGTCATGTATTGTAATTTCTCAAACTATTGCTGCCAAAATTTTGTAAACACCATTCACAAACACTAGAACAGCAGAAAAGTGTGCCATAGTAGCAGCAAAATTAATTTCAGCAAGACGAAAAAAAAGAACACAAAGTATTGGTAAACTTCGCCGAATTTATAGACAAATATAGTCATCTCTAGTCATTAATCACAGACAAGTCAGCTAAAATCACTTATACAGCTTTTCTTGTGCAAAGAGAACTGAGCAAGAATTTTGTGCTGTATCAGATCTAAGATATGTTAGTATACATGGGCGAATATTCATAGAAACCAGTTAGTGTATGCAAGTAGTCGAGCGGCATATCATTCAAAGAAATCATCCCCATTATCAGGAGATTGATAAATTGTGTTTTGCTGCCAAAAACCTCTACAATTATGCTAACTTTCACATTCGCCAAAGTTTCATCTTTGCTCAAAAATACCTCGATTACAATTGTTTAGCAAAACAATTAAAAGCGACAGAACCATACCAGTCCTTACCAGCGAAAGTTGCCCAACAAGTATTATTAGGACTACATCGCAACTGGTTAAGTTTTTTTGCAGCAATTAAAGCTTATGCCTCAGATAAATCTAAATTTTTAGGCAGACCCAAATTACCCAAATATAAACACAAAGAAAAAGGTAGACATTTATTAGTTTACACAGCCCAAGCAGTGAGTAAACCCAAAATGAAATCTGGGTTGATTCATCTGTCACAAACACAGATTCGCATTCCTACAAAAGTAGACTATGTGCATCTCAATCAAGTAAGAATTGTTCCCAAGATTGACCATTATGTAGTGGAAGTTGTCTATGAAAAAGAGGAAACAGATTATGGTTTAGACAGTAATGCTATAGCAGCGATTGATTTAGGAATAGATAATCTAGCAACCTTAACATCAAACCAGCCGGGATTTATACCAGTTCTGGTTTCCGGGCGGATTATCAAATCAATTAATCGTTATTATAATCAAAGAAAAGCCAATTTACAATCTTTACTACCAAATCATCAAAAGACATCTAAACGACTACAAAGTTTAACGAAAAAACGGAATTTTCAAGTTGATGATTATCTGCATAAAGCCAGTCGCTTAATTATTAACCATTTAGTAAAGTGTGGGATTGGGACTTTAGTAATAGGTCAAAATTCCTTGTGGAAACAGAATGGGAATTTGGGCAGCAGAAATAATCAAAACTTTGTTTGTATTCCCCATACTCGATTTGTACAGCAGTTGAGTTATAAAGCGAAATTAGTGGGGATAAATGTATTGGTTTCTGAGGAGTCTTACACTTCTGTAGCTTCTTTTTTAGACCAAGATGTGATTCCTACTTATGGCAAAGTTGACTCGAAAGAAGTTAAATTTAGTGGTCGCAGAATCAAAACTAAACTTTATAGAGCAGGTAATGGTTTATTGATTCATGCTGATGTCAATGGTAGTTTGAATATTTTACGAAAAGTAGTCCCGACAGCATTTAGTCTAGGGATAGAGGGCGTTGTAGTCCGCCCCGTCGGGGTTATTCCCGACAAACGAAAGCCATGAGATATTTGTCTATGTTTTTTGGAACTATAAATGACTCAGGAAGTAGTCAGAACTGCGATCGCTCTTGGTAGTAATATGGGTGACACCCAATCTACTTTGGAAACTGCATTGACGGTTTTAGCCCAAACCCCAGGGATAGTTATAGCAACCAAATCTAGTTGGTATAAAACCAAAGCCATTGGACCACCACAACCAGATTATTTAAATGGCTGTGCCATATTACAAGTGACAATGACACCCCAACAGTTGTTAACAACTTTATTAGCAATTGAACAACAATTTGGACGGGTCAGAACAGAGTATTGGGGGCCGAGAACTCTAGATTTAGATTTGTTGTTATACAATGACTTGATCTTAGATGAGCCAAATCTTCAAATACCCCATCCCCGGATGTATGAGCGAGCTTTTGTTTTAGTCCCATTGGCTGAAATTGCCCCCAACTGGAGAGAGCCAGTACATGGAAGATTAATTCAGAATTTATTGCAAGAGTTAGACACTTCTGATGTACACTTAATGGAAGGATAATTAATCTAGTATATTTAGCATCCTTTCCAGGGAAAAACCCTGATGTGACAACTCAGGAATCGTATACATTCTGTGTATTTTTGCAGACAATAAATTTTTACTATGCCACTAGGTAGAGAATTACCACAACTACTCAAGCAACGTTTGTTTCATAAAGGGCGCAAGTTTGACTTTGAAGTTAATCGTTTGCGTTTACCCAACAAATCAGAAGGGGAATGGGAGTGTATTCGTCATCCAGGTGGCGCTCTAGCTCTTCCTGTGACAGCAGATGGCAAGTTAATACTTGTACGTCAGTATCGCTTTGCAGTTCAAGGCAGGTTATTAGAATTTCCCGCAGGTACTGTCGAACCAAGTGAAGAACCTCTAGAGACGGTAAAAAGGGAAATTGAAGAAGAAACAGGATACCGCGCCCACAAGTGGGATAAGTTAGGAGAATTTTTCCTAGCACCTGGTTATTCCGATGAAATTATCTATGCTTTTTTGGCTAGAGATTTGGAAAAACTAGAAACACCACCCCCACAAGAAGAAGATGAAGATATTGAAACAGTCTTGTTGAGTCCTGAAGAATTAGATAAAGCTATTCATGAAGGACAACCTATAGACGCTAAAACTATCACCAGCTTTTTCCTAGCGCGTTCTTTTTTGATGTAATTTTTGTAGATTACCATACAGCAGACTAATAAGCACTCCATAGTAACAGGATTCGTGATTGAAGTTTGTTACTTAATTAATATACAATCTGCTGTATGTATCTATGGTGGGTAGTAGCAGTAAAAGAATGGTTTGCGTTACGCTATCAGACAAGATAAGTAGTCGTGCAAAATAAATTTCATATTTAAGAAAGGTGACAGGTGACAGACAAGAGATACAGAGATTTCTATTGTTTTCCCAAATGTGCAATTAATTTTGCCCAGGTACTTAAATATACATTTTGTTTAAAAATAGAAATTCCTAGACTTAATTACTTAATATGCCCCAATTAAGCCATACCCTAAACTGCACAAAACTAAGGCAGTAATAATTACATAGACAAATTCCCGTGTCCATAGAAAAGTTAGAAAAGAGATAATTACCCTGAGAACTGGGATAGCAACTAATATTAATAATCCTAATTGAATAATTCCTGTACTACTACCTGACAAAACTGTATTGATTATACTTATAGGCGATCGCAACTCAGCTGATGTACCTTGAAAAATCTGATATTGAGCAGTTTCACTACCATGCTCAATTAAATATAATATCCCCCCCCACAACACTACCACATTGGCGATTAAAACCCCATATTGGAGAAAATTACTTAATATAAATGCTAACTGTTGCTCAGTTTGTGTTTTTACAAATTTATGATTACTATCTATTTCAGAGTTATTTTTGAGAATTTCTAAATGATTTGGCTGAGGTTCTCTTGAATTATTTTTATACATAATTACCTCTATAAACTGTTGTAGATCATCTTGAATGCCATGATCAGCAATACCACACTAAAGATATTTCTTAAAATGTTTGTTTTAGCACCGATTAAAATTCTGGCCCCAACAAAAGCACCAGGTAATACCCCTAAAACCACTGGCATTGATACTCCTGGATCAATATAACCTCTAGTTAAATATACTCCAGCAGATGCCGCCGCTGTCACTGCAATCATAAAATTGCTAGTAGTGGTGGAAACTTTAAAAGGTAAACCCATAATTTGATCCATTGCCAAAACTTTAAATGCACCTGAACCAATTCCTAATAAACCAGAAATGACACCAGCTATTAACATAATTATAAACCCAGCAGGTAAAGAATGTGCTTGGTAAGAGATTAAACGATCAGCGGTTGGATAAGTTCCATAGAGTTGAAAATATGTTGATAAAGGTTCTTGTGTTTCAGTTTCTGATATTTCGGCTTGAGGACGCTGGGATAAATAAGCAGAGTAAATTAGTACAAATGCGAGAACAAATCCTAGTATTTTAACTGAAACAAAAGTGGCCACCATCGCGCCAATAATAGCGCCTATTGTTGTCGCTACTTCCAAAAACATTCCCAAACGCAAATTTGTGAACCCTTTTTTAATATAGATAGATGCTGAACCTAGAGAGGTAGCAATTACAGATACTAAGGAAGCACCCACAGCATAACGAATATCAACCCCAAATACAGAAGTTAATAAAGGTACTATGACTACTCCCCCTCCCAAGCCAGTTAATGATCCTAGTAATCCGGCACTAAATGAGCCTAGCCATACTAATATGGAAAAAACTAATATACTCAAAGCCTAATTCCCTTGATGAGATTGATTTTCCTTAATATCTGAGAATTTTTCAGATCAAGATGATTAGCTCATCATAAAGTATAATTACTGCTAATTACTGGGAACAAGGATTTGATACTAAATATAAAAATAAATAAACGAGTTATACAAAATTCATCATCAATCCTAAAGAAACAAAGGTTGTGATTTGTATTGATTTGGAAATGATGTAAGTTAGATTTACTGAATTAACGAAAACGAGTATAAGCATAATCACGATGACCATGCTCAAAACTATGAGATATTAGTTTTTTGGTGGCTGAAAATTCTGATAGTTGCCCAATTTGATGTTCATTATAGTTAAATACAGCAGTAAAATCTGAGAGTTGAGATACTTGTTGAATGTTGTGAGAGACAAATATAATTGTGAGTTCCGAACGCAAACATTCTATTAGTTCTTCGATTTTTGAAGTTGCTAGAGGATCAAGTCCTGCACATAATTCATCTATCAATAAAATTTGTGGTTTGACTGCTAAAGCACGAGCGATACACAATCTTATTTGTTGTCCATAGGATAATTCTAGGGCAGATTTGTGCAGTTTATTTTTGACTTCTTCCCAAATATTGGCAGACTTTAGTGCTAACTGGATAATTTTATCTAATTCTGTTTTGGGATTCCATCCAATTAGTTTTACTCCATAGGCAACGTTATCATAAATGCTCAGGGGAAATAGATTTGGTTTGGCATAAACTGTACTAATTTGCCTACGTAAGCGATTTAAATTAACTCGACGACCATAAATATTTTGACCAAAAAATTCTATTGTTCCTTCTGTTTTTACTTTTCCTTCTAATTCTGTTATGCGATTGAGCGATTTTAAAAATGTAGACTTTCCACAACCACTAGGCCCAATAATGGCTGTGATCTGATTTTGAGGAATATCTATGGATACATCTTCAATAATTTTATGATTTTCATAGTAAAGGCTGAAGTTTTTAACTTGGATGGCAGAAATTATTTTACTCATGCTGACAAAATAGATTTAACAACTATTGACTGGGAAAATAGTGAAAATTTTTATGGTATGAATGGAGGAGGTAATTAAGGATATAAGGAAACAGCTTATAACTGTTTATTATATGTTTGTGTAAATGTTTACTAGGAAATTTTAATTAACAGTTTTTACTATACTACTGTGTATAGTGACATAAATGACAAATTAAAAAATTAATTAAATAAAGAATTGATGAAGATACAGCAACTTTCAGATATCAGCGGTCAATAGACGGATAATTTTTAGTTGGTGTACGTCCAATAATTTGTTCATGTTCAAAGATAGGTAATTTATATATGGTCAGATCCATAAGTCTTCTCGTTCATACTATCATGATTTGGTCTTTGCTCAGTTTTGTGACATTGGCAGAAAGTAAAAACCCAGAAGAAATGGATAGGTTTCCACCTAGTCCTTTAGAGATGACGATAGATGATCCTTTGGTGAGAAGTTCGGTGAAACAACAACCGTTAACTACTGGAGAATTAGCCAAATTAGAGACTGATCTAGATAATTTGCACCAGGAAGGGATGAGGATATTTCAAGGGGGAGATAAGCAAACTGCGCTGGATATTTGGAATAGAGAACTAAGACTGAGGCGTTTTTTAGGTTTGTTATCTGAAATACAAGCTTTGTCACGGGTGGGTGCAATTACTTGGCAGGAAAATGAAGGTCAGCAGATAATGTATATTACTCAGCGATTGCAGGTAATTGAAAAACAGATAGGGAGTGAGAAAAATACAGATTTAAAGTTGTGGCGATCGCTTGCGGAAGCTTATGAAAATATTCGTGTTCCTAAATTAGCTGTTACAACTTATGAACAGGTTTTAAGTTTGTTAAAAAACCAAGGAAATGTTAACGCTGAAATAGATGTTTTAAATAAGATTGGGGAGTTAAATTTAAGCTGGTTTGATTATACCCAAGCTGCCAAAACTTACCAAGATTTGTTAAATATTGCAGTTAGTCGCGGTGATAAAATTCAGGAAGTTGAGTATTTGCAACAACTTGTTTATATTTATGAACGAGGAAAACAGCACGAAGAAGCAATTAAGGTATTGAGTAGGTTGGCTGCTATTTATACGAGAGATAATAATCTGACTGCTATACCAAGATTAAAAATTGCGATCGCCGAAAATTATCAATACATAGCCCAAAAAAATCCTGAATTTTCACAGGAAGCATTTAACAAATATCAAGAAGCTTACGTGACTGCTTGGAATGCAAAAAACTATTTAATTGCTAGTGAATCTTTGCAAAAATTAATTAAGCTTTATCGTGAGCAAAATCAAATTGATGAAGCTTTACAAGCTGGTCAAATTTTATTAGAAACACAAACCCTAGCTACTAATTTCTATGGTTTGATGGAGACTTATGATCAAATTGGAGAATTATATTTAAAAAAGAAAGAAGATAAAAAAGCATTGACAGCTTTTCAAAAGGGATTAGAAATAGCTCAACAAATTAAATATCAAGAAGAGTATTTCACTCAAAAAATTGAAACATTATCTCAAGGTGGTTTTTAAATATTTAGGGTTTAGCATTGCTAAACCCCTACTAATTATTTTCCTAATTTATTTGCAATTAATGTGACAATTTCTTGGTAATTTTTGGATTTGGCAAAATCTAAAGGGGTTTTACCATCTTGGGAAAGGATACTTAAATCAGCATTTGCTTGTAAAAGTAATTTGACAATATCAATGTTATTTTGCCAAATTGCATCATGTAAAGCTGTATAACCGTTGTAGGGGCCTTGTTTATTGATATCAATGTTATATTCTATCAATAATTTAGCGGCTTCTGTTCTTCCTGCATAGGCAGCAGCGTGTAAAGCGGTGGCTTTCATACCGGGATCAACAGCGGTTACATCAGCACCGGCTTCCAGGAGTAATTTGACAATTTGGTGATATCCTTTGTAAGCAGCAATGACTAAAGGTGCATCTTGGTTACTATCTAATTCATTCACATTTGCACCTGCTTGAATTAGTTTTTGGACTTGAGAAATATCATTTTTGCTGATGGCTTTCATTAAGGCTGTCATATTAAATTTTAGATTTTAGGTAGATGAATTATATACATAATAAAGCAAAATAAAGCAAAATAAATATTGGTGCAATCAGGTATTAATCCCCCTGGTTTTACTGTTTGGGGGATCTAATATTTATCTCTATTTCTCCTGTTTATAACTATCAACAGCCGCACGCAAATTACCCTGATGGGCAGCTAAAAGTTTTTCTCCAGCAGTTTTATCTAAATCAGTCCAGTGCATTAATAAAGCGAGTTTCACCCATTTACCACTGCGTTCTAATAAAAAACCTGTGGCTTCCCGACTTAAACCAGTTAAATCTTGTAAAATTCTTAAAGCGCGATCGCGTAATTTTTGATTTGTGACTGCAACATCCACCATTCTATTGCCGTAAACCTTACCCAATTTCACCATCACACTGGTAGAAAGGATATTTAAGGCCAGTTTAGTGACAGTCCCGGCTTTTAAACGAGTAGAACCGGCTAATATTTCCGGGCCTGTTAACAACCGAATATCTATATCTGCGTCAACCTTAACTTGTTCAGCTGGAACACAGGCGATAAAAACAGTTAAAGCTCCCCGTTGACGAGCGGCTTTTAATGCACCATGAACATAGGGAGTAGTTCCCCCAGCGGTGATCCCAACCACTACATCTAGTTGATTGATTTTATGTTGGGCGATCGCACTTTCCCCATCTGCTGGTAAATCTTCCAAACCTTCAGAACTACGTAGCAGCGCCCCTGCACCACCAGCAATAATCCCCTGTACCAACTCTGGGGGAGTGCAGAAAGTGGGAGGACATTCAGCCGCATCTAACACTCCTAAACGTCCACTTGTTCCTGCACCGATATAAAATAAACGTCCACCTTGGTGTAAACGTTCTGCTGTGCGGTCAATAGCCTCTGCTAACTCAACCTTAGCCCCAGCTACCGCAGCTACAGCTTTTTGGTCTTCAGTATTAAATAATTCTACTAATTCTAAAGCATTAAGTTGGTCTAAATTGAGACTATTAGGATTTACCTGTTCTGTGAGAAGATGCCCACGGGATTCTAAATTTGTCATATTTTGTGTGTCAATTTTTAGTAGTCAGTTATCAGTCGTCAGTTATAGCAGGTGACAGGGAACAGGTGACAGGTGACAGTGTTGACCGCCTTGTCTATTGCTATATTAGTTATTCAACACTAATGACTAATAACTAATAACTAATAACTAACTACAATAACCCTTCTAGTCGCCGACGGATGCTATCTAGTTCAGGATTAGACATTTCTGTTTCTTCTGACTCAGAACTGTCGGGATTATTCTGATCTTGGGTTTTATCCAGTTGCCAATCTGTTTCGTCTACGTTTAATTCTGGAGGAGTAACTACAGCGTTACTATCTTTTGAGACAATTTCCCACTCAAACCCAGCCCCTTCGCAAAAATCCTTGATTTCTTGATCATCCATGTCTTCAACTGTCGGCGTAGGGAAATCTTGAGCTTCTAGCATTAAAGCAAACCGCGTGGCATCATCTTCTGACTCGAACATCATGATTTTGTTGACATTACCTACCCGAATTGAGTGAATACCTTCATTATCAGTGCCAGCATTGAAAATTAGTACAAAAACACGCATTATCCATCCCTTTGGTGTAGTTTCATATTATCAAACAGAATACAGGAGTCAGGAGTCAGAATACAGATTGAATTGTGTATGATGGCAGATGTGGGGGTAGACTGAAAATACTCAGAAAATCATAAATGTGGTGTGGTGGTATTTCCCAAGACCCTGAGTGAAGTTAAAGTGCTGAATTCTTGATTTTCTAACTCCTGTATTTTCTACTCTAGGTTAGATATCCTCAAGATTAGCGAAAGATTAGCGATCGCCATTTAATTTTTAATTTTTTACCCTATCTCCAGAGTAGGATTATGGAAGATATATGTTATTTTCTATAGCAGGTTGGCTAATATATCTATCTGGCAGTTAAACACTGAAAACCCATGTCTAACTCTTCTAAACAAGATTCTCAAACCCCAACCACAAGCTCCCAGCGCTTACGGTTGATGCTCTTGAGTCGTGGTAGCATGGCTTTGGTTTCGCTGTTGCTGCTATTACTTGTTGGTAGTATTTGGTGGTTAAGAAATTTCATTAAAACAGAGTTAGCACCCCTAGCACAAGAAAATCTGACCAAAGCTCTCAACCGTCCCTTAAAATTGGGGGAAGTAACAGGATTTTCCCTCACAGGTGTAAAATTTGCTGCTTCATCTATTCCCGCAACACCTACGGATACAGACCGGGCAACTATAGAATCAATAGATGTTAGTTTTAATCCTTGGCAATTAGTTACTAATCGGCAAATAAAATTAGATGTTACTTTGATTAATCCAGAGGTTTATATTGAACAGGATAGTCAAGAACGCTGGATTACTACTATTTTAGAGCCACCGGGGAAACCAGGGATTATTAAAACTGATTTAGATACACTCCGTTTTCGTAATGCCAAATTGGTATTAGTAGGAAATGAGAAAACAAATATCAATTTACCCAGTGACCAATCTCCAGTTCCCGTAGTATATTCAAACTTATATGGTAAAGCCCAACTGGTAGACAATAACCAAGCAGTTAAGTTTGATGTAACTGGTAAAGGAGACAGTGGTGGTAGTGTTTTCATCGAAGGAAATTTGCAAGCTCAGGCTACTTTGGATGGGGATTTACAAGTAAAAGCCCAAGATTTATCAGCCGCCGATGTCAGTCGTTTAATTCCCTTACCTGCGTATTTACAAACTGGACAAATTAATAGTGATTTACAAGTTAAATTAATTCCAGACCAACCAACTTTATTAGATGGTAATGCGGTTTTAAAAGGGGTAAATTTACAAATACCTGAAGTACCTCAAAAATTGCTTAATACTCAGGGAAGCGTTAAGTTTGCCGGGTTATCTTTAGAGTTAGAAAATATAGTTAGTAATTATGGTAAAATTCCTCTCACAGCTAAAGGCATAATTGATCGAGAAAAAGGCTTTGATTTAACTGCTAATGTTAATGCAGTGAGTGTAACTAATGCTCTAGAAACTCTCAAAGTTAAATCACCTTTACCTGTGAGTGGAGTAGTAAAAGCAGATTTAAAGATATCAGGAAATATTGACGAACCGATGCTTTCAGGTCAAGTTACTAATATTAAACCTGCCAAAATTGATAAAGTTGATTTTGAGCAAGTTAGCAGTAGATTTACTCTGACTAGCCGTGATTCTTTGATTACCCTTAAAGATATTCAAGGTAAAACTACATTAGGTGGGGAAGTTAAAGGTACAGGAAAAATCCAATTGGGGAAAGTACCACAAATGGATGTTAATTTAATTGCCCAAAATGTCCCAGGAGATGCGATCGCTAAACTCTATAATGATACGATTAATTCTACATTAAAAGTTGGTACTGTCACCGCTACAGCTAAACTTAGTGGTGCGGCTGAGAATGTACAAACTGTAGTCAGATGGCAAGCCCCAGAAGCCACATACCCAGCGAGTGGGGAAACAATTATCAACCCAGACCAGACAGTTGATTTTAGGAATGTAGCTATTAATGTCGCTGGTAATATCATCCGTGGTTATGGTAGTTATAATCGGCAAAATTGGCAAGCTGTAGCTGAAGCATCGGGAGTTAAAATAGAACCTTTTTTAAAACCAGAACAATTAGAAAATATCTCTTTAGGTAATGCTGCATTTAACGGTAAATTAGTTGTCTCAGGAACTTCTGAAAAATTCCAAGTCACTAATATTCGTTCTGAAGGGGCAGGTATTAATATTGGTGGTGGTAGAGTTAATATTGCACGTTTGCAATTAGAAGATAAAAACTTTGTCGCTGATTTAATTGCTAATAATGTCCGGTTAGGAAGAATATTAAAACAATCTTTACCAATTTTAAATAATCCCATTGCAGGGAAATTTACCATTGCTGGTAACACCGAAAATTTCGACCTCAAAACATTAGGTGCTGTGGGTGAAGGTAGCTTAACAGTTGGGAATGGAAAAATCACTGCTAAAAATATTCAAGTAGGTAATGGTAGTTATAAAGCTCAAGTTGCAGTTAACAATGTACCTGTACAGAAATTAGCAGATATTCCCCCACAATTAACAGGAATATTAGCAGGTGATTTTAATGTTGCTGGTGCTGTAGACTCTTTTCAACCAGAAAATATCCAAGCAACTGGTAATGCTAGATTGAATTTAGCTGGTGGAATAGTTACAGCCTCTAATATTCAAGTTGCTGATGGTAAATACCAAGCAGTAGTTAATAGTTCCGGTGTGCAATTAAATCGTTTAAACCAACAATTACAAGGTAAGTTTACCAGTCAATTACAAGTAGCGGGAATTTTAGGTTCGACAAAATTAGCTGATTTGCGTGCTACCGGTCAAGTGCAATTTAGTCGAGGTATTCCCGGAATTAATACTCCTTTAAATGCAGCATTAGCTTGGAATGGTCAACAATTAACTATTCCCCAAGCCAGAACACCAAATATTAACGCCAGTGGTTATATTGTCGCTAATGCACAACAACCAGGTATTCCCGAAATCACTCAATTAAACCTGAATGTGCAAGCGCAAAATTATGACCTAAAACAATTACCATTTAATTTACCCAATGCTGTAAATGTAGCGGGAACAGCAGATTTTAAAGGACAAATAACCGGAAAACCGACATCTCCAAATGTGGTAGGTGCGTTGGCTTTAAAAGATTTACAAGTTCAGAAATTCGCCTTTGAACCATTATTAACTGGTGAAGTTAATATAGTTTCAGGAAAGGGTTCAAATATAGATATTGCCGGGAAAAAAGATAGATTAGCTGCCACACTAAATGCTAATAATCAACCTACTGCCTTTTTGGTACAGTGGCAACAAGCATTAGCTACAGGTGAAGCACAGGGAGATAATTGGAACGTTAAAGTTAATCAATTTCCATTACAGGTTTTAAACTTTAACTTGCCTAGTAATCCAGTTTTGGGTAAAGGTGTATTAGCTGGGTTTTTAAGTGGAGACTTGCAATTTAATCAAAAGACATTAGATGCTAAAGGTAATATTGCGATCGCTAAACCCCAATTAGGTAGAATTAAAGGTGATAACTTTGCCACTCAGTTTAGCTACAACAATAATACAGCCACCATCACAGATGGCAAATTTACCAAAGATGAAAGTAGTTATATTTTAAATGCCGCTGTTAAACAAACTTCTCAAGGGCCCCAAATTCAAGCTAAAGTTAATCTCGACAAAGCCAACATCCAAGATTTATTAACAGTTGCTCAAATCTTTGAAATTCAAGATTTACAAAGAGGTTTAACACCACCAACCTACGGAACAGCAGCAGATTTAACAACCAACCCGCGAGGTTTACCAGAACAAACTTTACTGAATCAAATCCAGCGGTTAGCAGAGATAGATGCACTACTATTAGCGGAAGAAGAAAAACGAGTAGAATTTCAACCCATACCAGATTTAAGAGATTTGAAAGGAATTTTAAATGGGGAAATTGCCTTAAATACGGCTACTAAAAATGGATTAGCAATCAACTTTAAATTACGTGGACAAGATTTTACTTGGGGTAGAGAAGAAGAACCAAGTCGTTTTTATCGTGCTGATAAATTAATTGCTGAAGGTGGTTTTGAAAAAGGTATTTTACGTTTACAACCTTTACGTATCGAAGCTAAAAATAGACTCATAGCTTTAACTGGTAATATTGGTGGTGAACAACAATCAGGAAAATTAATAGTTGAAAATTTCCCCATTCAACTATTAGATAGATTCGTGAAAATTCCTCTGGGAATTAGTGGAAATCTTAATATTAATGCTGGTTTAGCTGGTAGTATGGCTAATCCAAAATCGAGAGGAAACCTAGAAATTACAGAAGGAACACTCAATCAAAAACCCATTCAGTTAGCTCTAGCAGGTTTTAGTTACTCCGATGGAAGATTACAGTTCGGTAGCGAATTTAAAGCCGCAGGAATTGAACCTCTAGCAATTAAAGGTGATATACCTTACAAATTACCTTTTGCATCTGTAGAACCAAGTAATAATCAAATTCAATTAGATGCTAAAATTGAAAATGAAAATCTCAGAATATTAAATTTACTAACTGATCAAATAGCCTTTGAAAACGGTGAGGGAAATATAGATATTAAAGTTAGGGGAACAATCAAAAAACCACTGGTTGAAGGTGTCGCTACCCTGAACAATGCCACATTTGTAGCACAAGCATTACCTGGGAAACTTACAAACGTTTCTGGTAAAGCAACATTTGATTTGGATAAAGTCATATTAGAAAGTCTACAAGCACAGTTTAGTGATGGTAAGATCGAAGCTGCTGGAGAAATTCCCATCTTTAATAATCAACCAATACCAGAAGAAAAGCAATTAGCTGTTAGCTTGGAAAAACTAATCTTGAATTTAAAAGGATTATATCAAGGTGGTGCTAGTGGTAATTTAGCAATTACTGGTTCTGTACTTAAACCGGGAATTGGTGGCAAAATTGAGTTATCAAATGGTCAAGTCTTACTAACAGAATCTAGCGCGTCAGCATTGTCTCAGAATAATCCTCAATCATCAATCTTAGCAGCGAATAAACAAAACAAAATCCCTGATGTTGATAGTGGTACTGTAAGATTAAATAATTTAATAATTAAGCTAGGAAAGAACGTACAAATAGCTAGTCCACCTGTGTTTAATTTCCTCGCATCCGGTGAGTTAGATGTGACTGGGTCTTTAAATGATCCCATACCAGCAGGAACAATTAGACTAGATAAAGGTGGAGTGAATTTATTTACCACTCAATTTAAACTAGCGCGTAGCTATAAACATACGGCAATTTTTAGACGTTCTCAACCCCGTGATCCTGAATTAGATGTTAAACTTATTGCTAAGGTGTTAGATGGTACTCAAACTACTGATTTAAACAGACAACTTTCTACAGGTTTATCTGCACTAGAAACAGTGCGAGTGGAAGCAATAGTGAAAGGTTCTGCACGTCAACTAGATAAGAATTTAGAATTAAGAACTAGTCCTTCCCGTTCACAAACAGAAATTGTCACTCTATTGGGTGGAGGTTTTATAGATACTCAAGGAAGAGGTGACAGTACATTGGGTTTAATTAATATTGCAGGTTCAGCGGTATTTAATAATTTCCAAGGTGCATTTAACCAAATTGGTGATGCTTTTGGTTTAAGTGAATTACGGATATTTCCAACTATTCTGTCTGATAACCCGGAAGCTGGTAAAAGCAATTCTACTTTAGAATTAGCATTAGAAGCAGGAATAGATATTTCTAACATATTTTCTCTTTCTACGATTAAGATTTTAACTGCTAGTGATCCCTTTCAATGGGGTATTAATTACAGAATTAATGATGAGTTTCGGATTCGTGCTTCGACTAATTTAACGGATGATAGTCGGACTGTGATTGAGTATGAGCGACGGTTTTAAGTGTTTTAAAGAAGCGGCAATTTACAGGTTTTGCAGAACAATCTAGTCAATATTAAAAAATTTGATGCTTTTCATCTGGATTGTGCTGAAAATAACGCTGATATTTTCCTACCACTGATAGCTGTCTATTGTCAAAATCATTAAGCTATAAGGATTATATAAATATAATAGTTGCTAATCCAATGATCTGGTTAACAGAAGCTACCAATAATATTGTACAAGGAGTTTACAAGAAGGAGAAAATACCTCCAGAACTTCACCAATTGAGATTTTATTTTTTAGGTGGAGTAAAACCAAACTTTGTAAACATCCAATGATACCATTCTTGATGAGTGGTAACAAAATTTAAAGCTGATTCTAAATCTATATCTAAATCTTTGTTATAAATACTGATAATTAAATCATAAATCAAATCAAAGAGAATTCTATCTTTTTTATTGAATAGAACAAAATTACCATTAGCACTATTTTCTAGTTGCTGTATTCTTTCTTTACCGACTTTACCAGTAACATCTGGTTGACGTTCATCTCTAATTAAATCAAATTTACTTTGAGAATTATTAATTACCAATTCATTAAAATTAGTAATACGACTCGTAAAGGGATTACCACTAATTTCTAAAAAAGCAATTACATGATATTGATTTCCTTTTTCTATAACAATATGTTCTGGTAATACCCTTTTTCCTAAACGATACTGTGTTAATTTAAATGACTGGATATGAGTTAAAGCTTCAGCAATATTCCTCAATTTACCAACATCATCACCATCACTAATAATAGATGGATTATCATATTTTTGTTCCAATTCAGTTTTATGTTCAATTAGATATTCAATTACAGGATTTACGGGAATTGGAGTTTCACCAGATAAATAACTTGCTAATTTATCCTGTAAGTTGCTTAAATCAACAGAATTAGGTGCTTTTATAGCTTGAATCAATTGACTTAAAACTTCTATTGATATCTGTTGCTGTTGCTGTAAAAATTTTAGTTGTTGTTCTATTTTTTCATCATTATCTAATTCACGAATTGGTTTTCTTTCGTCTGGTAAGGGAATGTTATTAACTCTATAATCATAGTATTTAGCCGCACGATTTAAAGCAGCACGAATCGGTTTTTTCGCTAGAATATCATCTAAATCTTCAGGTGAAAATAGTTGTTCTAAGGTAATATCTACAGCTTGCATTTTTACCTTGAGAATAGATTTAACTTCTGCTTCTGTTGGTTGACGTAAAGAAACTTGATATTGAGATACTCTGCCAATAATAGATTGATCAAATATTGTTTGAAATTTTTCCCACCTATCAGGAAATAAATTCAAAATGATTAAACTATTAGGAACATGAGTGAAAATTTCTTTAATAGCTTCCCCAAAATTTAATAATATTTCTTGATTATGAGCAAGTCCTAAACCTTCTAATTGATCAAAAATAATAATTAAAGGTTCATCGAGAGTAGATAATCTACCCAAAACTGAAATAGCTTCTAAAGAGAATGCTTCTTTACTTATTTCCTCTCCCCAATTGGGTAAACCAACAGTTTCTGCTTCTTCATCAGTTAAAACATTTCCTGCTAACCAACGAGTGGTTATATTTCTATATTTATAATCTGTATAGCTGCAATATTTAACCATTCCTTTGATGATAGATAAAGCAAAACTACCCGCAGCATAATTACTCATCCACCATTCATTAATAGTTTTTTCTATGTATTGCCAATATTCCCGTTTACGTTGAGTATTTTCTTTACCTAAAGCATTAATACTATTATCTTCTAAATCAGATAATGCTTTTAATATCTCTATGTTTTTTTGTTTAACGTCTCTATTATTAAGGCTAACTATTTTCCGAAAAGTGTTAATAATTAAAGAATCTAATTGAGGTAAATTACCTGCTTTTTCAACTAGAGATTCTAAAATTCTACTATAGATATGATAAAGTACGGATTGAGCATCATTAGGTTGACGAATAAACAGTAATCTATTACTTGATAATCTTTCATTAGCAAGTCTCATCATTAAATGAGTTTTTCCACTACCGGGTTCTCCAATGACAACTACCCCTTTACTTTGATGATTAGGATCTAATTTGATGTTATTTAAAGCAGTTTGTAAAATCTGAAATTCTCGATGATAGGTATCAGCATAATCTGGATGATGTTGAAAAGGTGTATCAACTCGACTGCTACTAAATGGATTAGGTTGTTTTTTGAGATGTTCTATCATAATTTTTCTATAAAGATGATATGTAAATGTGGCATCATAACTAGCGGTATGTGCCATATTAGGAAGGAAATATTGATTATTAGCTCGAAGATTAAAATATTTACTCAAATATTCTAAAGAATAACTTTCTAAATTTGGGAAACAGTCTTTAGTTAAAATCCAAGTACAATCAAATTGTAATTTTTGTTTTAAATCTTGCCAAGGTAAACCAACTTGTCGAAAACTACGTTTGAGAATATCAATATCATGTTCTGCATAGTGACAGATGATTTTTTTATCTTGAACAATAGTCAGAAATTCTGTTAATAAAGTTTTAAGACTTTTGACATTTAAAACATTTTGAAAACCATGAATTTTAGTATCACAAAAACCCTCATAAATCACGACACCTTGACTATCAACAATAGCTAATTCAGTTAGATTTGGCTTACCCTCAGTATCTAAAATAACGAAGTCCATATTATGAGTTTGTTTATAAGTAAATTATCGTAATACTTGTGACAATTATATCACAAACTATAAAAACTGAGTCATTAATTATATAGGCAGAAAAATCTGAAAACTTGTATTTCCTGGTTTAGATTTAAGTTTTATTTCTCCCCGATGCTTCTTAACCACAATATCATTAATAATATCCAAACCCAACCCACTACCTTTCCCAACTCCTTTAGTAGTAAAAAACGGTTCAAAAATGCGACTTTGAATTTCTGGGGGTATTCCCGGTCCATTATCAGCAATTTCTACAATTACATATTTGTTATTTCGGGAAGTACGAATAAAAATATTTCCTTTTCCTTCCAAAGCATCTACAGCATTATCAATTAAATTTGTCCACACTTGATTTAATTCACTACCAGATGTTTGAATAACAGGTAAATTCTGTCCATATTCCCTAATGACTTTTATCCCATCTTTTAACTTATGACGTAACATAGTTAGGGTATTTTCTATTCCTTCATGAATGTCAACTTGATGTAATTGTGCTTGATTTGTGTGAGCATAAGATTTAACAGATTTAACTAATTCAGAAATGCGATCACTGCTTTGTTTAACTTCTTTAATTAATCCCATAGTTGTTAAATTAGCAGCTAACCAAGCAACAACAATACCTAAAGTATTATCAGGAATTTGAGCAGATAAATTATCTAATTGTTGACTATCTAAACCAGCATCAACTAAAGTAGAAACCATCTCCCCATCTGGATCAACTTCATGTTCTTCTAACCATTCTGTAATTTCATCTTCTCGATGATTCTGTGCTAAAATATCAAACTGTTTGGTATTTTTGATTGTTTGTAATTGAGTAATAAAATCACTTAAAAAATCCAATTGTTGAGAATTTAAACCAGATTGATGCAGTTGTAAACTCAGATTTTGTGAAATTTGAAACCGAGTTAATAACTCATCAGCTACCCTTGCAGCAGCAGCAGCGGGATTTTTTAACTCATGGGCAATTCCTGCGGATAATTTACCCAAAGATGCTAATTGTTCCTGTTGTTGTAATTGTTGTTCAACTATTTTTGTTCTAGCTGCTAAAGTAGAAATAAAAATATCAGCTAAAAAGGGAAATTTAGCAATAACCTGTTTAAAAGTTTCCTGTTCTAATTTTAAAATTCTACTAGCTACCGTTGCATAACCACTAGCAATAGAATCAGCATCTGTGAGTATTGAAAGTTCACCAATAAACTCACCTTTTTGGTGTGTAGCTAGAGTTTGTTCTTGTCCACTAATTTTTTTAGTAACAATAATTTCCCCATCTAAAACAACATGAAAATCATAACTGCGGTCACCTTCCCTAAATAAACATTCACCTATTTCTAAATCAATCTCTGTTCCATATTCTTTCAAATGTTGTAAAACCTCATCAGATAACCGAGGAAAAAGAGTAGAGGTATTATTCGTTTCTTGCATCATAATATAATTTGGTAGTGGGTAATAGATAAAATTACTATTAACTAATCTCCTGTTTTAATTTCTACAGGTAAACGAACTTGAAAACAAGTATTACCAGGAGAGGAATTAACCCTCACATCACCTTTATGTTTAGAAACTACTGTTCGATAAACAATATCTAAACCTAAACCTTTACCTTGTCCGACGCTTTTAGTAGTAAAAAAGGGTTCAAAAATCCGACTTTGAATTTCCGTAGGTATTCCATGTCCATTATCAGCAATTTCTATTAAAACTATATCATTTTCACATTTAGTTCTAATAGTAATTTCCCCTTGATTACCAATCGCATCTATGGCATTATCAATTAAATTTGTCCACACTTGATTTAACTCACTACCATAGGCGCTAATTCTCGGTAAATTACCATAATTTCTGTTAATAATTACCCCTTTGGGAAGTTTGTATTGCATCATTGTTAGGGTACTTTCTAAGCCATCATGAACATTCACCTCTTGCACAGGGGCGCGATCCATGTAGGAATAGTCTTGTAATGCCTTCACAAGCTCCGATACACGGTTTGAACCTTCCTCCAGTTCAGAAAGTAACCCCAACCCGGCTAAAGTCGCTTCTAGCCAAGCTAAAATGTCTCCTAAAGATTCAGTAGGTACTTTTTGGGTAATTTTTTCTAAATCTTTTTCTTTCAGTCCAACGGAAACTAAAGTTGAGGCTAATTTCCAACCATCATTAACGTTATTATCGTCTAACCAATCTATTAAGTTATCTTCTAAATCACACTGTGCTAAAGGTGCAAGTTGAGTAGCTCTTTTTTGTCGTTCAATTACTTCTGTTTGTAAAGAGATTAAATATTCAACTTGTTCTTGATTAAATTGTTGTTGACTAAGTTGTAAAACCAAACTAGGTAATTGAGGAAATAACTTTTGTAATTCACCAATTCCCCTTCTAACTGCTGCCATGGGGTTATTCATTTCGTGGGAAAGTCCAGCGGCCATTGTTCCCAAAGCTGCTAATTTTTCCCGTTGTTGGGACATAGATTGTAATTCCTGTACCCGCTGTGCCATTGTTTGTAAAATGGATGTTGTCACAGAAGGCATGGTGGCTAACATTTGCCAAAATTTATCTTTATCTAATTCCAAAATATGACAAGGTTGGACAGCTTTACCACAAGCCCAATAGGTGGTTTCTCCAGTTAAAATTGGCAATTCTCCAAAGAAGGTTTTTGCACCATAAGTTACTAAAACAATTTCTTGAGTACCGACGGGTTGGGTAATTTGTACCTCACCATCAATCATAATAAAAACTTGCTCGGCAGGATCACCTGTATGACGATGATAGTCACCTGGTTGCAGCCAAACTTCTTTTCCTTGTTCACATATCCACCGCAATTGGTCATCTGTGAGGGTGGAAAATAATTCTACTTGTTTTAAATCTTCTATGTTTAACATTTCAGTTATCAGTTATCAGGATGAGAGTTGTTCAACTCCTCAATTAATTGTTCAGGAGTGAGAATTTGCGGTGTAACTACAGGGAAATCTTGAGGGTTACCGGTAATGATTGCATCTAATTAATTAACTACCGCAGTCGAGTATTGAATGGCATCTTCAAAGTCTTTAAAATTGGTTGTGAAAGCCATTGTAATTACAGCTTGATTCACCGTAGCAATTTGACAGAAAGTAAGTAATTGATTTAAGTAATTAAGCGTCCAATTTCGACCTCTAGCTTTACGGATAATATAATACAAATCGCTAACAGTGGAAGCTGAGATATAACCTGCAATTTTTTCTTGTTCAATTAGCGATAAAACTTGTTCACTTGTATTCCAAAAAGGCTCTCTTTCAAGAGCATTATCAATAATGATATTGGTATCAAGTAAGATTTTCACAGGTTATGTTTCTCCTTTAAATATTCCCATTTAGCTTGTTCAGGATCAAAGTCTGCTGGAACGGGTGGAGCATTTTCAAATAAACCATCAAATGCTTTTATCCTCGATTTTTTCCTTGGTGTTTCTGGCACTGGTTCACTTACTGGGGTTGTTGTATTATCGAGATTTTCTGTAGCTGGCCAGACTACAATTTCTACATTTCCAGGTGGTAAATTCAGGGGTTCGGTAATTACCAAGTTTCCAGATGAATCAATTTTTCCTTTGAGTTTGTATGCTTGCATGATGTTTTTGATGAGATAATATTTTTATATTATGAGAAGTAATATTAAATGGATGATAAATCTATTCCTCAACATTGCAAAAAGTATGAACTTTAAAACTCAAAAAATTCAAACTTACTCTCTGCGACTCTGCGCCTCTGCGGGCAATAAAATCATAGTCTTAATTTAGGTATGGGGCATTATTACCCCATTACCTTCCTAAACTACCTTTGCCAAATACTGATGCACAAAACTCACACAAATTGAACCTTCACCAACTCCTGACGCTACCCGCTTCACAGAACCATGATGGACATCACCCACTGCAAAGATACCAGGAACACTGGTTTCTAGGAGGTAAGGTTGTCTATCTTCATGCCATCCTTTGGGGCGTTTACCATCTTTAAATAGGTCTGGTCCAGTGAGAACAAAGCCTCTTTCATCCCGTTCAACTATTCCTTCTAACCAGTCAGTGTGGGGAACTGCACCGATGAAAATAAATAGGGAGTTAGCAGCAACGATTTCCTGTTCACCAGTAACACTGTTGAGGAGATTTAAGGCTTCTAAGCTATCTTCCCCTTTGGCTTCAACCACACTGGTATTGAGTTCAACAATGATGTTTTCTGTAGCACTAATCTGATCAACTAGATACTGGGACATCCCCTTAGCTAAATCGTTGCCGCGAACTAACATATGCACTTCTTTAGCATATTTACTAAAGTGCATGGCTGCTTGTCCGGCAGAGTTTGCACCACCAACGATGTAAACCTGTTCGTTGCTACATTCCATTGCTTCGGTCATCGCTGCACCATAGTAAACTCCGCGACCAGTGAGTTTTTCTATACCGGGTACGTTCAAACGTCGCCAAGATACCCCCATTGCTAACATCAAAGCATGACAGGCAATTTCTGTACCATCTTTGAGAATGGCGTAACGATAATTACCTTCAATGCGAACACCAGCAACTTCTTGGGGTGTGAGAATTTCTACACCAAAGCGTTTGGCTTGAGTCACACCACGTCTAGCTAAATCTGCACCGCTCAGACCGACGGGAAATCCGAGATAGTTTTCAATTCTGGAGCTTGTACCGGCTTGACCTCCGGGGGCTTCTCGTTCGATCATCACGGTATTTAGCCCTTCTGAAGCACCATAAACGGCGGCGGCTAAACCCGCGGGTCCACCTCCAACAATGGCTAGGTCATAAAATGGTTGTTTGGCTTGGGTTTGCAGTCCGATTTTGTCGGCGATTTGGATGTTAGTCGGTTGGATTAAACGCTCTCCATCTTCGAGGATAACTAGAGGTAGTTTGTCTTTATCTTTACCACTGTAGTTAAGTAAATCACGTCCCTCTTGATCTCGTTCTATGTCCAACCATTGATAGGGTACGTGATTTCGAGCAAGGAAATCTTTGATGTTGTGGGAGTCGGGAGACCATCTATTACCAATAACGCGGATACCTTCAAAGGGCGGGTGATAGTTGGCTAACCAGTCGTCTAAAAGGTCATTGAGGATGGGATATAGTTTTTCTTCTGGGGGATCCCAAGGTTTTGTTAAGTAGTAGTTGATACTGGTTTTGTTGATGGCGGCGATCGCCGCATCGGTATCAGCATAAGCTGTTAATAATGCCCTTTTCGCCTCCGGGAAAATTTCCAATGCTTCCTGTAAAAATTCTACCCCTGTCATTTGCGGCATTCTTTGATCCGCTAAAAATAGGGCTACGGTTTCATTTCTTAACTTTAATTCTTTAATGGCTTCTAATGCTTTTGCCCCTGAGTCAGCGCGTAAAATACGGAAGCGATCGCCATATTCCTTACGTAAATCACGAGCGATCGCCTGTAATACTTGCGGATCATCATCCACAGTTAAAATCATTGGTTTAGCCATAATTTTTTCCTCTGTTGTTGTCAATTATTGGAAATAAAACTTCACTTACTTAAATTTTCTTTCAGCGCAACCTTCAAAAACTTGATTACCCATAATTAAAGTAGCAGAATAAGGGTATTTTTTATCAGACATTGTATCACTACAATTCTCAACCTTATTTAAAATTAATATATTGTTTCCCTTGCCTCTAAGTTGATATACTCGCACTTTATTAACAGGTCTTCCTTGTGCTGATAATGGCGCAGAATAGGGGAAAATTTGATTTTGTTTTCCTAATGCTTTATGGACAATTGATTTTTTTGTCACTTGAATATTCCAAAAAGGCTCATTACCAACCACATTAAATTCCTCAATTTTAGATGATTGGGCAAAACTCTGATTAGATACAAAAGCAGTTGCAGTAATTCCGAAAATTGCGAGAGCAGAAATTATATTTTTCATAATTTTGATATTTTTGATTTACTACTCGCAAAGAAACAAAGAGAAAAGATAATTATTCCTCTGCGTTCTCTGCGTCTCTGCGGTTCGTTTCTCTTTCATGCCAACTCTCAGCTTGTTGACAAATAGATTCTAACTCAGCAGCAGACATCTTATCTAAATTCCTCAAAATAAAACTCATTCTGCCTTGTTTTTGTAACTTCTCCCGATGTTGATATAAAAAATGCCAATAAAAAAAGTTGAATGGACAAGCATTATCAGCAATTTTTTCCTTATGATTATAAACACAACCTTTACAATAATCACTCATTTTATTAATATAATTAGCAGAAGCACCATAGGGTTTAGAAGCCAAAATTCCCCCATCAGCAAATAAACCCATACCAATCACATTAGTTTGCATTACCCAGTCATAAGCATCAATAAAAACCGCATGAAACCAATTTTCAACTTCTTGGGGTGAAAGTCCAGCAATTAACGCAAAGTTACTCAATACCATCAATCTTTGGATATGATGAGCATAACCAGTATTTTCTATCTGCTGGAAAATTTGTTTTAAACAATTCATATTAGTTTTACCAGTCCAGAAAAATTCCGGTAAAGGTTGGGTATGATTAAAGTAATTTAAGTCCTGATATTCTTCCTCTACAAAATGATAAACTCCATACATATATTCTCGCCAACCCAACACTTGACGGATAAAACCCTCTACACTATTTAAAGGTAATTGATGTTGATAAAATGCTGTTTCTGCGGCGGTAATTACTTCTAAAGGTTGCAATAAACCCAGATTCAAATAAGGAGAAAGTAAAGCGTGCCACATGGTATCTTCTCCTGTCACCATCGCATCTTGGTATGTGCCAAAATTCGGTAAACGATATTGAATAAACCATTCTAATACTTCTAATGCTTGTTGACGATTTACACCCCATAAAAAAGGTTCTACTTTTCCATAGGTTGCACAAGATAAGGATTTTACTTTATTAATTACTGTTGTGGTAATTTCATCTGTTTGAAACCATTTTGCAGCAGGTGTATTTAATTTACCTTTGGGTGGTTTACGATTTTCTTGATCAAAATTCCATTTACCACCCACTGGTTTATCATCATCCATTAAAATAGCAAATTTGCGTCTTCCCTGGCGATAAAAATCTTCCATTAATAGACGCTTTCTAGTTTTTGCCCAATCAGAAAATTCCTCTCGAATCCATAAAAATTGATTGTTAGAAATCAGGGTAATTTTACAGTTCAATTTTAAATTTTTAATGACTTGTAAAAATGGTTTATCATTGGGTGTCATCACCCGCAATTCAGTAATTTTATTTTCTCTAACCCATGTTTCTAAACAAATGCTAAAATCATCACATTCTTGATAAGTTACTGCATATTCTTTTTGTTTTAATTCTGCGGCAAAATGACGCATCGCAGACCAAACTAACACCAGCTTTTGTTGATGATAGGGTCTAACTTGAACATGATTTAGTGATTCAATGAAAATTACAGGTAAGTTTTTAATATTTGCACAACTTTGTAAAGCCGCTTGTTGTTCCCAAAGTTGATCCCCTAGAACCCAAACACCAACTGACATTTTATTTTAATTTCCTGATACTAAATACCTAAATTATACTATCTTGCTGATTAACAAACAATCTCAAAATAGATAAAACTAACATAATTAGAAATAAAGCTAAACCAATTGTACAGGCATAACTTAATTCTAAATTACTAAATGCTTGTTCATACAAATAATAAACAATAGTTTTAGAACTGTTCAGGGGACCGCCTCCTGTCATTACATAAACTTCTTCAAATACTTTTGTGGCAGAAATTGCGGAAATTACGCCAACTAAAGCTAAATAAGGACGCATTAAAGGAATGGTAATATCTAAATGTTTTCTAATACCATCAGAACCATCTATTGATGCAGCTTCATAAACATCAGCAGGGATAGATTGTAAACCAGCTAAATAAATTACCATGTAATAACCTAAACCTTTCCAAATAGTTACGGCCATCACACTTGCTAGAGAAATTGGCACAATTCCTAAGATTTTATCGGGACTGGTTAACCAAGGAATACCATCAGGAAATAAACCAATAGTTTTTAAAAATTGATTTAATAAACCATTTTCTGCATATAACCATTTCCAAGCTATTCCTGCAACTACCATTGAAATAACCACTGGGGTATAGTATGCAGTTCTAAACCAGTTCATTCCCCGTAATTTTTGATTAACTAAAATAGCTAAAATCAGGGGAGTAATGACTAAAATGGGGACAACAAACAATAAATAAAGAAAGGTGTTTTCTAGAGTTTGCCAAAAAACTTTATCTTTCCATAGTTTGACAAAGTTAGCAAAGCCTATCCATTTAGGAGTTTCGTCTATAAATTCATAGTTGGTGAAGCTGAGGTAGAAGGTTTGCAGTGCAGGCCAGAAGACTGTCAGGAATAGTATTAATAAGGCGGGAAGTAGGAATAGGTAAGGGGTGAGTTTTTGTTGGATGAGAGGCCAGTTTTTGGATTTTAGTTGATTTAGCATATTCAATAGGTTTTTTAGAAATTATTAGTATTTAATCAAGGATTAATCACACTAATAATTCTTAAGTTTGGGATATTTTGGAAATCGCTGGGATTATGTGTAACTAATGGTAATGTATGTCTAATAGCAGTTGCAGCAATCCACCCATCTTGTGAAGCTATCGTAGTTCCTGCTGCTCTTTGCTGGGCGCGAATTGTTCCCCAAATACGACAAGTTTCAACATCTACGGGAATTACCAAGTAACTTGCCAATATCGCTTCTAATTGAGTTAACCGTCTTTCACCCCATTGTTTAATAGCTGCCCATTCATATAATTCTGCTACAGTGATAAATGAAATAGCGAGACGATTTCCTTGCAAGATTGGAGCATATTCTCCAGCACGAGTATCACCTTTGAACAAATAAGATACTACATTTGTATCAAGTAATAAAATACTCATGATTGTCTTGTTCTGTCAATTTGTCTGCTATTTGTAATAAATTTTTCAAATTCATCCGTTGATTCAGCTTCTGTCCAAAAACCAACAGTTAGGGATTTAATATCAGTAATAACGGGGTTTGATTGTTGTTGAAGTAACTCATCTAAAGATTGGTTTTCCCAAAAAGTAGCCTGTAATGCTTCAAGTTGATCACTCTGTTGTAAATCAAGTAAAATAACTTGGAGTAACTGAAGCTTGTCATTAACTGGCAAAGAACGTACTGCATCAATAGCTTTTTGTAGAGATTTAGTTGTGATCATTTATTAGCCTAATTTTTTGTGTGAAATTAATCTTAATTATACACTTTCAGTTAAGGTTATCTCATTTACTATTAGTAAATGTAGGTTTGAGGATGTTTTAATTATATCTATTTTAAATAATTAATTGTTTCTAGATATTTGTTAATTTTAGCTCTAAACCATCTGATAATTCTAAAAATTAAATTATTTATAATTTACCTTTTGTGTTGAGATAGAATACTTAAAAATTCTTCAACAACTGATCTTGGATTGTTATAACATTTTTCCGCAGGATAGTGTTCAATACAGAGAATTCCTGATTTTTTAAACCAAGCATCTTTTTCTTTATCCTTTTCATATCTATCTGAATGAAACGAAACCTCTAATATTCCAAATGTACCATCTAGACAAACTAAAAAATCTACTTCTCTATGGTCTTCATAAATGTTACCGGTTTCATGTCTTACAGCTAGAGGTAGAGGAAAAAACAATACACCTTTAGCTTCTAACTCTTGTGCAATTCTAATTTCAGACTTTGAAGCAAATTTGATCTCATTATAAAATATAGGATCTTTAGCCTTTCGTGTGAATACTTTTTCTGTAATTAGTCCTTGGTTTAAATCCTTGGATTTAGCAATTAAGAATTTGATAGTTTTCTGCCAATTTTCTTCTACTTCCAACAGTTTTACTCTGTAATAAATAGGAAAATCCTTCATATCATGCCAAACATGACCATCCGCAATAAAGATAAAATAATTTCTCAAATTTGTTTTAATTTCCTGATTATTTTCGATTAATAATCTGAGATGTAGAGGTAAATATACTATTAGACCTGAATCATAATTGCGCCCATTATATTCATCCCAATCAAAATCAAATTCTAATTTTGCATCAACGATAATAGATGCACAGTCTCTATGATCATCATTGATTAATGCTTGAAGCCAAGTTCGATGTAATTGTTCTAATATCTCTGAATCTGACATAAATTATAACTTTCACATACTGATAAATCATTATATAAAAAACCCCCCACCTTGCGGCAGGGGATTTTTTAATTACCTACAAACCAGTAGTCAGAAATTAACCGAACTTACCAGCCGTAGAAGCAATGAGGAACGCTGCGTACGTGACGATGTAGCCGACCGTAAAGTGAGCTAAACCAACCACACGAGCTTGAACGATGGAGAGAGCAACGGGCTTATCTTTCCAGCGAACTAAGTTAGCTAGAGGTGTACGCTCGTGCGCCCAAACCAAGGTTTCGATTAACTCTTGCCAGTAACCTCTCCAGGAGATTAAGAACATGAAACCAGTTGCCCAAACAAGGTGTCCGAATAGGAACATCCAAGCCCAAACAGACAAGTTGTTCATGCCGTAGGCGTTGTAACCGTTGATTAACTGAGCGGAGTTAGCCCAGAGGTAGTCACGGAACCAACCCATCAAATAGGTAGAGTTTTCGTTGAACTGGGCAACGTTACCTTGCCAAATACCTAGATGTTTCCAGTGCCAGTAGAAGGTTACCCAACCAATGGTGTTCAACATCCAGAACATAGCTAAGTAGAAGGAGTCCCAAGCGGAGATGTCACAAGTACCGCCACGGCCTGGACCATCACAAGGGAACGCATAACCGAAGTCCTTTTTATCGGGCATCAGTTTAGAACCACGCGCATCCAAAGCACCTTTAACAAGTACCAGGGTGGTGGTGTGGATAGCCAAAGCGAAAGCGTGGTGAACCAAGAAATCGCCAGGGCCAATTGTTAAGAACAGAGAGTTAGTACCAGAGTTAATGGCATCTAACCAACCGGGCAACCATACGTTACCGGCATTGGGGTAAGCTGTGTAGGCGATGCTGTCGGGGTTGGAGAGTAGTACATCCAATCCATAGAGAGCTTTACCTTGAGCAGCTTGGATAAATTGAGCAAATACTGGCTCAATCAAGATTTGCTTTTCAGGAGTACCGAAAGCAACTACTACGTCGTTGTGAACGTACAAGCCCAAGGTGTGGAAACCAAGGAATAGAGATACCCAACTGAGGTGAGAGATGATCGCCTCTTTGTGCTGTAGCATCCGGTCAAGGACGTTGCCTTTGTTTTGTTCAGGATCGTAGTCACGAACCCAGAAGATTGCTGCGTGAGCAAATGCACCAACCATCAAGAAACCAGCGATGTACTGGTGGTGGGTGTACAGTGCTGCCTGTGTAGTGTAATCCCTAGCGATAAACGCATAGGGAGGCAGAGCGTACATATGCTGCGCTACCAAGGAACAAATTGTTCCTAATGCTGCCAAAGCTAATGACAGTTGGAAGTGCAGGGAGTTGTTGATGGTGTCGTATAGACCTTGGTGGGGCAGATTAAACTGACCTTCGCTCTTGCTACCGGGAACTAAACCGGATTTGGAGTTCAGCATTTCTTTGATGCTGTGACCAATTCCGAAGTTAGTGCGGTACATATGACCGGCAATGATGAACAATACAGCGATCGCCAAGTGGTGGTGAGCCATGTCGGTCAACCACAAGGATTCTGTTTGGGGGTGGAAACCGCCCAAGAAGGTCAAAATCGCAGTACCAGCACCAGTGGAAGTACCAAATAAATGGCCAGCAGTGTCAGGGTTCTGAGCGTAAACACCCCAGTTACCGGTAAAGAAGGGGGTTAAACCTTCTGGGTGGGGAGCTACGGTTAAGAAGTTATCCCAACCTACATGAATACCACGGGATTCGGGGATGGCTACGTGAACCAAGTGACCAGTCCAAGCCAAGGAGCTAACACCGAACAAACCAGCTAGGTGGTGGTTTAAACGGGGTTCAGCACTCTTGAACCAAGCCAAGCTAGGACGGAATTTGGGTTGTAAGTGTAACCAACCAGCAAACAAGAACAATCCAGCCAATAGGAGTAGACCTAAAGAGCCTGTGTACAGTTCTTGGTTTGTCCGCATCCCGATGGTGTACCACCAGTGGTAAACACCGGAATAAGCAATGTTTACAGGATTGCTTGCACCAGCTTGGGTGAAAGCGTCAACGGCGGGTTGACCGAAGTGAGGGTCCCAAATTGCATGGGCAATAGGACGGACGTGAAGGGGATCTTTGATCCACTGTTCAAAGTTACCTTGCCAGGCTACGTGGAACAGGAGGCTGGATGCCCACAAGAAGATGATTGCCAAGTGGCCGAAGTGAGTGGCGAAAATCTTTTGGTAAAGATTCTCTTCAGTCATGCCATCGTGGCTTTCAAAGTCGTTGCCTGTGGCGATCGCATACCAAATCCGACGAGTAGTCGGGTCCTGTGCGAGATCCTGGCTAAATTTTGGAAATTTTGTTGCCATAGGGTTGATGATTCCTCTGACCTTTAGCCATTGCTATCAGTGCTATCAGGGAAACTTTGAGTTTTTACACCCAAAATTTCCACTGAGTTGTTTTAACCTACTGAAAGGATGTGTGCGTGGAAGAATGCCCAGGTTGTGGCAATTCCTCCTAATAGATAGTGAGCTAAACCTACTGCCCGACCTTGAGTGATGCTCAATGCACGGGGTTGAATAGTAGGAGCTACTTTCAGTTTATTGTGCGCCCATACGATGGACTCAATTAGCTCTTGCCAGTAGCCGCGACCACTGAACAGGAACATTAAGCTGAATGCCCAGATGAAGTGAGCGCCCAAGAACATGAGTCCATAAGCGGACAGTTCACTACCGTAGGAGTTGATTACTTGTGCAGCTTGCGCCCACAAGAAGTCACGCAACCAACCGTTAATGGTGATCGCACTTTGAGCAAAGTTGCCGCCAGTGATGTGACTGACTGTACCATTTGCGTCTACAGTACCCCATACGTCAGACTGCATCTTCCAGCTAAAGTGGAAAATCACAATTGACAAGGAGTTATACATCCAGAACAATCCTAAGAACACGTGGTCCCAACCAGATACTTGGCAAGTACCACCACGACCTGGACCGTCGCAAGGGAAGCGGAAGCCTAAGTTGGCTTTGTCTGGAATTAGACGAGAACTGCGAGCATACAGTACGCCTTTGAGCAGAATCAAAACAGTCACGTGGATGGTGAAGGCGTGAATGTGGTGAATCATGAAGTCAGCTGTTCCTAGAGGAATCGCAGCCGCAGCTACTTTTCCGCCTACAGCTAACATTCCACCGCCAAACACATAACTTACTGTTTCTAGGGCGTTAGGTGCTGTTGTTCCTGGTGCTAGTGTGTGTAGGTTTTGTACCCACTGAGCAAACACTGGTTGCAACTGAATTGCTGCATCAGAGAACATATCTTGAGGACGACCCAATGCGCGCATGGTGTCGTTGTGGATGTACAAACCAAAGCTGTGGAAGCCAAGGAAGATACAAACCCAGTTGAGGTGAGAAATGATTGCATCACGGTGACGAATCACCCGATCCAAGACGTTGTTTTGGTTAACGACTGGATCGTAATCTCGAACCATGAAGATGGCTGCGTGAGCAGCACCACCAACAATCAAGAAGCCGCCGATCCAAATATGGTGGGTGAAGATACACAACTGAGTAGCGTAATCAGTTGCCAAATATGGATAGGGGGGCATCGCGTACATATGGTGCGCGATGATGATTGTCAAAGAGCCTAAGAAAGCTAGGTTGGTAGCTAACTGAGCGTGCCATGAGGTGGTCAGGTTTTCGTAAAGACCTTTGTGACCTTCACCAGTGAAGGGTCCCTTGTGGTTTTCTAGGATATCTTTGATGCTGTGACCGATACCCCAGTTGGTGCGGTACATATGACCGGCGATGATGAACAATACCGCGATCGCTAGGTGGTGATGAGAAATATCAGTCATCCACAAGCCGCCTGTTACGGGGTTCAATCCGCCTTTAAAGGTCAGAATGTCAGCATAAGCACCCCAGTTCAAGGTGAAGAAAGGTGTTAAACCACTGGCAAACCCAGGATATAATTCCGCCATTTTTGCTGTGTCAAACAGCAATTCATGGGGCAATGGGATATCTTTAGCTGCTACGCCTGCATCCAATAATTTGTTGATTGGTGCGGACACGTGGATCAAGTGACCAGCCCATCCCAAAGAACCGCAACCTAGCAATACTGATAGGTGGTGATTGAGCATGGACTCCACATTCTGGAACCATTCCAGTTTGGGAGCGCGTTTATGGTAGTGGAACCAACCAGCGAACAGGAATAAACCTGCTAATACTAAACCGCCAATGGCAGTTGCGTATAGTTGGAAGGAACTGGTGATACCCCAGCCACGCCATACTTGGAACAAGCCAGAGGTGATTTGAATGCCGTGGAAACCACCGCCCATATCACCGTTTAAAATATCTTGTCCAACGATTGGCCAAACAGTCTGTGCGCTGGGCTTTACTCCTAATGGATCAGCCAGCCAAGCTTCGTAATTAGAGAATTTAGCGCCGTGGAATAACATCCCGCTTAACCAAATCGTCACTACAGCCAGGTGGCCAAAGTGCGCGGAGAAGATTTTGCGAGAAATGTCTTCTAAGTCGCTTGTATGTGTATCGAAGTCATGGGCGAGGGCGTGGAGGTCCCAAATCCAGGTGGTGGTTTTTGGTCCTTTAGCTAAGGTTCTATCGAAGTGTCCTGGCTTTGCCCATCTTTCAAATGAAGTTGGTACAGGATCGTTATCAACGATGACTCTTGCTTTTTTCTCCTCTCGCTCCGGAGGACTAATCGTCATTCGACCTCCTCTGTTAATAAGGATTGAGGAATCATGAATTCCACTGAGTAAAATTTACTCTCCGTTTCCAGGTCTTTTCTGGAGCGGTGTGGATTTGTTGTTTCTGTTGAATTATAGAGTCTATACTTGTACTTTGTTGGAGACATTTTAACAATAATTCAAACTTGCCAAATTCTTGCCAGATTTATTGCTATATCTGCCTTTTATATTCAAACTTATTGTACAAAAGTCAATAGTTTTTCCATTAAATTTACAAACCATAACAATTCTTAAAGCTTATAGTTAATTACCTCTGGAGACATAAATCATGGATTTGTAGCTTTATACGTTGTTTGTGCTGAAATTAAAATTTGCAATTTTTGTGATAGATACTACTTATTTTTTATTCTTATGAGAGGCATAAGGAAAATATTATGAGATGACAAAGTTCTCTGTAGATATATGTTTGTGCCGTCTGTAGGGTGTGAAGTTTAGTTTATTGGTTGTAGGGTATAGGGTGTAGTCAAAAAAACAGAACATAATTTTGTTAAATAACTTTATTGGGTGAAGCGCATGAACTACAGACAAAATACAGGATTAAACAATTTCTGGGGATATATTATCCCTATCTACCGATTTATTTTTACATTCCTCCTGATTTTTACTTTAAGCAGTTGTGCTGAAAAAGCAGGTGGTCAAGATGTCTCTATTAAGACATTAAATTCAGCACCTAAAATCTCTCAAGTAGCTAAAAAATTTTTAGAAACTGCCCCACCAGAAGTTATTCAAGCACTAAGTCCGGTGTTAGAAAGTTATCAACCACAAGTAACAATATTAACTCCATCTTCTGACGAAATTCTAGTGGATGACACCGTGGAAATCCGTTTTCAGGTTCAAGACTTACCAATATTTAAAGATCCCCAATGGCAGTTGGGACCTCATTTACACGTAATTCTTGATAATGAACCTTATATAGCTGTTTATGATTTAAATAAACCTTTATTATTAAAAAATCTATCGGCAGGTACACACACATTGCGCGTATTTGCATCTCGTCCTTGGTATGAAAGCTTTAAAAATGAAGGTGCTTATGCACAAATGCAGTTTCATGTTTTGACTAAAAGCGATGATAATAACCCAGATCCCAATTTACCGCTACTTACTTATAGTCGTCCTAATGGTGGTTATGGTGCAGAACCAATTATGTTGGATTTTTACCTAACTAACGCACCTTTACATATTGCGACTGAAAATAATCCTGAAGATACAATTAGTGATTGGCGCATTCGTTGTACGATTAACGGTGAAAGCTTTATTTTAGATCGCTGGGAAACTGTGTATCTCAAAGGTTTTAAACCTGGTAAAAACTGGGTAAAATTAGAATTTCTGGATAATCAGGGCAACCCTGTTAAGAATATATTTAATAGTACAGTGAGAATGATTAATTACCAACCTGATGGTAAAGATACTCTATCAAAAATTGTCAGGGGTGAGGTAACAGCAGATGATGTCCGTGGTATTGCAGATCCAAATTACACTACAAAAATTCCTGTTACTAAACCTACTCCTGCTGCTACTCCTAAAGCAGAAATAAAACCAATTCCTCAAGAAAAAGTTGAAGAAACTCCTACTCCTGAAATTACAACTCCTCCAAAAGTAAAAACTTCTGTAAAAACGAAGGTTGAAGAAACTTCTACTCCTGAAATTACAACTTCTCCAAAAGTAGAAACAGAAGTAAAAACGAAGGTTGAAGAAACTTCTACTCCTGAAATTACAACTTCTCCAAAAGTAGAAACAGAAGTAAAAACGAAGGTTGAAGAAACTCCTACTCCTGAAATTACAACTTCTCCAAAAGTAGAAACAGAAGTAAAAACGAAGGTTGAAGAAACTTCTACTCCTGAAATTACAACTTCTCCAAAAGTAGAAACAGAAGTAAAAACGAAGGTTGAAGAAACTTCTACTCCTGAAATTACAACTCCTCCAAAAGTAGAAACAGAAGTAAAAACGAAGGTTGAAGAAACTCCTACTCCTGAAATTACAACTTCTCCAAAAGTAGAAACAGAAGTAACAAGAGAAAAATCAAAACCGCAAAAAACAAGTTTAGATAGATTAAGTGACTATTTTGATCGTAAATCCTTGAATAAAACAGAAACTCTAACTAAGTAGATTAAATTATGACAACTTTGATCTAATTTAAGTTATAGTAATAGCGGGCAAGACTTGTACTGAACTTATTGAAGTATGCCCGCATTACAACAATTATACTATTATTTATGTGAGGGATAAAGTTTCTATGAATGCTAAACCTGCAACGGAATTTCCGATATTATCTAAAGCAGGACTATAACAAGCGATCGCTCCTTGATTTGGTACTATTGTAATTAATGCCCCACTAATACCAGATTTCATTGGTAAACCAATTTTAACTGCATACTGGGGAGAAGCTTCATACAGTCCACAAGTTAACATAACAGAATTAACAAGTTGACGATTTTGGGAGTTAATAATATTACTTTCGCAAGCTAATATTTGTCCTAATTTACCCAAATCTGCTACTGTTCCAGAAATACAACATATTTGTTCATAGGTATCAATTGCTGAGTCAATATTTTCAATATTTCCAGCTTGGTAAAGATATTCTGCGATCGCTAAATTTACTGGAGAACGATTAGCACGCACGGAATTTAACATCTTTATATCTAAAAATAATTGAATATCTGCTAATTTATTTAACCATTCACAAAATAATTGAGTGCGATCGCTTCCATCTCTACCAGGTAATTTATCAGCTATAATAATAGCACCACTATTAATCATTGGGTTACGAGGATGTCCATGATCAGCTATTAATTGTTCTAAAGAATTAAAAGCCATTAATGAAGGTTCGACACCAACCCAGTTTAATACTTTATCTGAATTAAAAGATTCTAGTAAATATAAAAAAGAAAATGGCTTAATCACACTCATTAAAGGAAATATACAATCATCATTTCCTAAACTTAAAGTTGGACCTGAAGACAAGCAAATATAAACAGCAAACCAGTCAGGGTTAGCTTGAGATAAAAGAGGGATACGTTGAATAACTTTTCCTTTTTCTGCTTGGGTTTGTGCTTGTTTAACCCAGACAGATACATTATTGATATTTATGTCTGTAAGTTTCATTAAAACTTTTAAAGTATTCAAAAATAAAATCTACTTTTTAAAATTATACCAGTCTAAAAAGCTATAAAATAGTTATCAACTTTTTAATTTTTAATATGTTTCCTCGCATTAGAACACCGGAACTACCACAAAATAATCCTTGGTTAAACACAGATAAACCTTTATCTCTCAAACAACTCAAAGGTAGAATTATTATTTTAGATTTTTGGACATATTGCTGTATTAATTGTCTGCATATATTACCAGACCTTAAATATTTAGAAAATAAATATTCAGACAGCTTAACTATTATAGGTATTCATTCTGGAAAATTTGATAATGAAAAAGAAATAGAAAATATCCGTCAAGCAATATTACGTTATGAAATAGAACATCCAGTTGTAGTAGATAACGATTATAAAATTTGGGAAAATTACACTGTCAAAGCTTGGCCGACCTTAATTATTATTGATCTACAAGGGTACATAATTGGTCAATTTTCAGGAGAAGGACATCTTCAAACTATTGAAAATCTACTCATTCAAACTTTGAATAAAAATCAACCCAATATTAATTATCAAACACTGAATTTTACTTTGAAAAAACAAAATCAGCCATTAATTACACCTCTAGCATTTCCAAGTAAAGTTTTAGCAACAGCAGATGGTTTATTTATTGCTGACTCTGGACATCATCGGATAGTTATGAGTACCTTAGACGGAGAAGTTATTGATATTATTGGAATAGGAAATCGTGGTTTAAAAGACGGTGATTTTCAAAGTTGTGAATTTTCAGCACCACAAGGAATGACCTATGATCAAGAAAACAAAATACTTTATATTGCAGATACAGAAAATCATATTCTCAGAAAAATCGATCTTCAAAATAAAATAGTATCAACAATTGCGGGAACAGGTAAACAAAGTAAAATCATTTATCCCCATGGTGGTAAAGCATTAGCAATAGAATTAAATTCACCGTGGGATTTAGTGAAAATTGATCATAATTTGTTTATAACTATGGCGGGAAGTCATCAAATTTGGCAAATGAATCTATTAACAAATACTATTTATACCTATGCTGGTAGTGGTGGTGAAGGTTGTGTAGATGGTAATTTTCAAGAATGTGCATTTGCTCAACCTAGTGGGATAACTACAAATGGTAAAGAGTTATTTATTGCTGATAGCGAAACCAGTTCAATTCGCAGTGTAGAAATATCAAAAAATAGGAATGTTGAGACTATTTGCGGTAGTGGGTTTTTATTTTGTTTTGGTGATAAAGATGGTGTAGGTGATCAGGTACGTTTACAACATTGTTTAGGTGTCGAATATTTTAATTATCAGCTTTTTATTGCAGATACATATAATCACAAAATCAAATTAGTTAATCTTAGTAATGGAGAATGTAAAACCTTTTTGTCAGTTGAAGAAGAATGGACTTTTTGCGAACCTTCTGGAGTGAGTTATTGGGAATCATATCTATATATTAGTGATACAAACAATCATGTAATTGTGAAAGTAGACTTAGATTCCTTGGAGATAATGAAGATAGAATTATCTGGTTTATGTGTACCTAGTTAGTATGGGTTTTCTGAAACAGAAAAGTTTAAATATCTTAATTGATTTAGATAATTTTTTATATTGTGTAAAACATATATAATATTAATATAGGAATAATGTGTTAATCATGACAACCATGAAAACAATTTTTCATATTACCGAACATCAAAAATGGCACCAAGCACAAATTTTAAATATTTATCACCATCCCAGTTTGGATACTGAAGGTTTTATTCATGCTTCCCAACCAGAACAAGTTGTAAAAACTGCAAATCGGTTTTTCAAAAATTACCAAAACTTAGTTATTCTGTTCATAGATACCGCCAAAGTACAGGCAGAAATTCGCTATGAATTTGGAGAAGTAGATGAATTATTTCCTCACATTTATGGTGCTTTAAATATTGATGCTGTTTACAAAGTGATAGAATTTCAGATAGGAGAAGATGGTGTTTTTTATTTACCATTAGAAATTTCTCAATTAATTGATCTCAATTAATTTAAAAGATGATGAAACCAGAAGAAAACATAAGTAACCAAGAATTTAATGCTAGTGAATACATAAAGCAAATGTCATTATTATTAAATTTACCAATCAATGATGAATATCAAGAAGGAGTAATAGCTAATTTTGAACGCATCAAGTCAATAGCAGAAATAGTTAATGACTTTCATCTATCAGAAAAAATTGAAATTTCCCCAGTTTTTGAACCATGAATGATGCTGTAGATATATCAGAAAATGTTCTATCAGGTAAAGTTAGCGCAGTAGAAATTACTAAAACGACATTAAGTAAAATTACCGCTAAGAACAAAGAATTAAATTGTTTTACCGAACTTACCGAAAAGATCGCTTTACAAGATGCTGCAAATATTGATCAAAGAATTGCTAAAGGTGAAAATCCTGGTGTATTAGCTGGTGTACCTTTTGCAGTCAAAAATTTATTTGATATTGTAGGGTTAACAACTTTAGCAGGATCAAAAATTAATGCAGAAAATCTACCAGCTACCCAAGATGCAACCGCTATTACTAAGTTAAAAAAAGCTGGTGCAGTGTTAGTGGGGACATTAAATATGGATGAATATGCTTATGGTTTTGTCACAGAAAATGCCCATTATGGTGCAACTCATAATCCCCATGACTTACAACGAATAGCGGGGGGTTCTTCTGGAGGTTCTGCTACTGCGGTTGCTGGGGGTTTAGTTCCTTTTAGTTTAGGTTCTGATACTAATGGTTCTATTCGTGTTCCTGCTGCTTTATGTGGTGTTTTTGGGTTTAAACCTACCTATGGCAGATTATCCCGTGCAGGTGTAAAATTATTTTCTAGCAGCTTAGATCATATCGGTCATTTTGCAAATTCAGTCAGAGATATTGCCACTATATTTGATGTTTTGCAAGGTGAAGATGAAAAAGATCCAGTATGTACAAAACGTCCTCCAGAATTATGTTTACCACAAATAAATAATGATATTGGTAATCTAAAAATAGCAGTTGCAGATGATTATTTTACCCAAAAAGCCGAAACAGCAGCTTTCGAAGTTGTCCAGAAGGTAGCTAAGGCTTTAAATGTGAGGGAATATATAACCATTCCAGAGGCAAAAGTTGCTCGCGCTGCGGCATTTGTGATTACAGCTTGTGAAGGTGCAAATCTACATTTAGAAAATCTGAAATTACGTCCTGAAGATTTTGATTTTGCAACGCGAGACAGATTTTTAGCAGGTGCATTAATTCCCAATAGTTGGTACATCCAAGCCCAACGTTTTAGAAGATGGTATCGAGATAAAATTAGACAAATATTTGCAAATGTAGATATAATTATTGCCCCAACAACGCCAATTACTGCTCCATTAATTGGGCAAGAAAAAATGGTTTTAGATGGTGAAGAAATTCTTATCCGCCCCCATTTAGGATTATTTACTCAACCATTATCCTTTATCGGTTTGCCTGTTTTATCAGTACCCATAAATCAAGAAAACTCCCTACCTTTAGGAGTACAACTAATAGCTGCACCATATAATGAGGCTTTAATTTTACAAGTTGCAGCAGTATTGGAAGCACAGGGTATAGTTTTTTATGAGAAATGATTTAGTAATAAGTACCTCTTTTCTCTATGTAACTTAGAATAAGATTTTTATATTTAGAAATTACCAAATGGCGTTACAATTATGAAAGTCTAAATTAGCGATTAGCTAAATCCAAACCTCTATTCCCATACGTGGGAACTTATATGTTAAACCTGATAATTACTGTTTTTGTACTCATTCTTGGTTCAGCAATGTGTTCTTGTACAGAAACGGCTCTTTTTTCTGTTTCCACATTGAGAGTTAGACAGTTAGCAGAATTAAAGAAACCCGCCGCAATTGCACTCTTAGCGATTCGGGAAAATATGAATCGGCCGATTGCAACAATAGTAATTATCAATAATATTTTCAACATTATTGGTAGTATTATTACGGGTGGTATTGCAACTCAGGTGTTAGGAGATAGTTTGTTGGGGGTATTTTCAGGAATATTAACATTTCTAATTATTGTTTTTGGAGAAATTATTCCTAAGACAATTGGAGAGATATATTCTGAACAAGTTGCTTTATTAACAGCTATACCTATCACTGGACTTTCTATTGCTTTTACACCGTTAGTATGGATTATGGAAAATGTCACTGCACCTTTTTCCCAAGGTCAAAAAAGACCTACTACTAACGAAGCAGAAATTAAACTATTAACAAATATTGGTCAGGAAGAAGGAATTATTCAAAGTGATGAAGCTGAAATGATTCAGAGGGTATTTAGATTAAATGATGTGACAGCATCAGATTTAATGACACCTCAAATCATGCTGACATATATCCGTGGTAATTTGACTTTGAACGAAGCTAAAGCAGATATTATTGCTTCCCAACATACCCGGATTATTGTCATTGATGAATCTATTGATCAAGTCATGGGATTTGCACTTAAACAAAGATTATTAACAGCGATGGTTGAGGGAAATAGTGACCAAAAAATTGCAGATTTAACTAGAAAAGTTCGTTTTGTTCCTGAAATAATTAGGGCTGATAAACTACTAAAAAACTTTATTGAATCCCATGAACATCTGGCGGTAGTAGTAGATGAATATGGATGTGTTGCTGGTGTAATTACCTTAGAAGATGTGTTAGAGGTAATAACTGGGGAAATTGTTGATGAAACTGATAAAACTGTTGATTTACAGGAAATTGCTCGGAAGAAGCGAGAAAAAATGTTACAGTCCATCAGTACAATTCACCATCAGGTAAAACTTGATGATTGAGTTAAACTGTTTTCTGCTTCTGTTTGACTCAAGCCATTTTCAGAGGTTTGTAATTGCCCTAATAATTCTGATACTGTAAAATTAGCATTTGTAGATATTGGTAGTAGCGTAATTGTTAAATAGACAATAAAAAAACTATTAAAATCATGCTAAAAGTCAAGGCAAAAATTAAAGCATATTCAAATCTACGGCTAAAAAATCCGATAATTAAAATTACACCTATTAATAAGATTGTAATGCCAATATATTGTTCTCTTTGCCAACCTTTAGCAATTAATGAATCTTGTCCTGGTTGATCTCTATTATTAATTTCTTGAATCTTGTTCGCATTTAAGTTAATTATATTCATTAAACAATATGATCAACATTAATCAGCATATATAAGCAATATTGTTATTAATTTTTGACCAAAAATATTCTATCTGAAGTAGTATTTTGGAATAAATAAATATGTGTGATTAATTTATACACATGAATTAAGATTTTTACTAAAAATAGTAAAAAATAAAATCAGATATTTATTGCCAGTATTTTATTTAATTTAATCATTGACAAACAAATTTATGACCATTTAAATTAATCACTGATATCTAATATCACCAAATATAGGTGATGCAATGGTAAGGGTAAAAAAACAAGGACAAATTTTAGCGATCGCGCTGATATTATCAAATCCTCTGACTGCGATCGCATCTATTCCAAATATCAATAATTTACCATCAATACCACAACAGCCTCCCACTTTTAAAACATCCTCTAATGCAGAAATTTGATCAAAAAATCTTAAAAGAAGGTTTAAAACCTGCGGTAGCATTGCGACAAGCGCAGATTGAAATGTTTAATAATGAAGAATTTTCTCAAGCAAATTATTGGGCAGGTTTTACATTACAAGGTGAGTGGAAATAGGTGACCAAAAGAATGGGATACAAGCCCCGTCCTTCTAGGACGGCTTTATGGTAAAATTTAGGTATAGTCGCCATAGGGCATTGGGAGACTCTAAACAGACATGGAGGGACGGTAAGACCACTTGTGGCGCATCCCAGCGAAGTGTCAAGGAATCTTCGCTCCTTTAGGACGAGGAGGTATGTCAAAGAAGGCAATTTACCCATCACCCACCACCAATTACCAATCACCCTTTCCCCAACTCCTGGGAACGATGAGCAGCCGCTTTCACAGCTTGAATTAAAGCCGAACGAAAACCAGCCTTTTCTAACTCGCTTACCGCTGCAATAGTCGTCCCCCCAGGACTGGTAACTCTATCTTTTAACTCTGCTGGATGGATCTTGGTTTGTGCGATTAATTGCGCTGTTCCTAAAACAGTTTGTAAAGCTAATTGTTTAGCTACTGGTCTGGGTAAACCCGCAGCAACTCCCCCATCAGACAAAGCTTCTATCATCAAAGCCACATAAGCAGGACCACTACCAGATACACCAGTCACCGCATCCATGAGGCTTTCGGGAACTTCTGCCACCTCTCCCACCGCAGTAAAAATTTCCTGTGCTTTTTGTTGGTGATTCATAGCAGTATAAGCACCTAAACAAATTGCCGTCATTCCTGCCCCTACAGTCGCAGGAGTATTAGGCATAGCCCGAATCACTGGTAATTGGGGAAAAGCAGCTTCTAGCTGTTTTAAAGGCACACCGGCCAAAATAGAAATAATTAAAGGAGAATGTTGTATAGGAAAAATATCTGCTAGTTCTTGAGCAATTGCACTCAATATCTGCGGCTTAACCGCCAACATCATAACTTCTTGAGATTCAGTTAAAACTCGACAATTATCAACAGTGACATTTACCCCATATTGCTGTTGTAAAAAAGCCCTGCGAGCCTCCTGGGGTTCACTGACAATAACTTCTGAACCTTGATAAATGCCCCTAGTAATCAGGCGGGATAATAGAGCTTCTCCCATTACCCCACCACCGATCAAACCAAATTTAATAGCCATTAGTCATTTGTCATTGCTCATTTGTCATTAGTCATTTGTCAAGTATGAAGACAAGGGACAAACGACTAATTGTCATTCCATTATTGCGCCATTCGGTTAACTTCGCTACCCCAAGTTGGAGTAGGAGTAGTGGGACGAACAGGACGTGCAGGAGGTTGAGGTACTTCATGTAAAAAACCGCCTTGAGTGCTAACCTGCACACAGCTAGGTGTAAACAAGAAGATACTTTCACCAATGCGCTCTTGATGACCATCTAGAGCATAAGTCCCACCTGCCACAAAATCTACAGCCCTTTGAGCCTGGTCAGGATCCATAATTGTCAAATTCAATACTACGGACTTACGTTCACGTAATGCTTGAATTGCCTGGGGCATTTCTTCAAAAGTGCGGGGTTCGATCACTAAAACTTCCGAAATTCCATTAATTGCGCCTGGCATACCAATCACATTACTCATAGGCTTTGATCCTGCTGCTGCTACTTCGTCTCCCATTGTAGGAGTAGTTTCACGCCAACGTCTATTGGGTGTAGGGACTTCTTGAGGAGCAGGTTGGGAATTTTCTTGCTGATACAAATTTTGATATGTATCAGTGTCTTGTTCCTCTTCGTAATACTCGTACTCTACCTGCTCATTCAAGCCAACAAAATCCCTAAGTTTGGAAAATATATTGTTCATTGTCTATGCTCCCAGTGGAAATTACCTTAATTGATCCGGCTATAAATTTGGTAGCCAGTGTAGTAGCTGCTGCCTTGAGCAATTCTATTGCTGATTGTATTGTCTAGTACAGTTTATTAAAAAAAAATACTGTGCTAAACAAAAATATACCTTATTTGGACATTTAATGAGTCAAAAGTATATCCTAAAGGTATTGACAATAGAAAGTTATTTTTACTTCATTTTGTCTTAGTAATTACATTTGTCAATAGCAAAATTCTTACAGATACACCAAAAACCAGGATACTAAACCTGTGAATAGGGTACATAGAGAGTTTTTGCCCCAGAGTTAAGTAACAACTGATGACTGATAACAAATCTTTAGACCCTTTGTCCAAACAAGATAGTTCCCAATCTTACCATGGTCGCACCGGCTGAAACTGCCAACTGATAATCCCCCGACATACCCATGGACAAATGCTCTATATTAATCAGTGAGCAGTTCTGTGAGTTAATTTCCTCAGCTAATTCCTTTGTACGATGAAAAACAGACAAAATTTCTTCATCTTTTAACTCTAAAGGCGGAATCGTCATCAAACCTTGAATTTGCAAATTTTTACACTGGTTGAGGGTTGGTAAGTCAGCAAGTAATTCTGGTATCGTCCAGCCAGACTTATGAAGATCAGGGAGAATTTTTACTTGTAGACAAACTTTCGGACTCACCCCCATCTGTTGTGCTAGGGTGTCTAAACGCTGGGCTATTTTTAGATTATCCACGGAGTGAATCCAGTCAAACAATTCCAGGGCTTTTTTAGCTTTGTTACTTTGTAGATGTCCTATGAAGTGCCAGATAATATCCGGGAGATCCCGTAACTCAGCTTGTTTACTGGTAGCCTCTTGGATGCGACTTTCACCAAAATCACGAATACCAGCGCTGTATGCTTCCCGCATCAGTTCAGTTGATACTTTTTTACTGACAGCAATCAACCGCACTGAAGGAGGAAGTGAGGCGCGAATATTAGCAATACGTTCACTAATCAAACTTGTCATTGGAATGTACGTTGGAAAACACCTTGCAGTTGATCGTACTCCTGAGACTTACCACCGCGTCGCAAAGTACGCAAACGATTTTCCAGCATCATTCTGGCCTCGGTTCTACCGATAGACTGAAATTTCAGGCCTTTAACGTCACTTGTTACCAAAAAAAATAGGCGTTGGGCATAAAGTGTTGTAAACAGATCCTGGTTATCATCAACCATGCAGATCCTATATAGTAAACCCCACGTTGGATGATTGATGTAAGTTTCTGAGTAGTCTGGATTCATTTAATAGTCAAGGTTTGGAGTATATATTATTTATTTCGTAGTTAATTACAACTCTTCCGACGATAATAAATATTCTTTAGGTCAGAATTTTGTAAACTCTACAAAACTAACAGCATTTTGCCAGGTTATGGCTGTCGTGAACACCTTGATCTAGTTTCTCATTGCCTGGGGAACTAGAGAAATAAAGAAAAATAGCTAAACAATTGCTCACTAAAACAGAGAGATTCTTTATTATTTCTTTAGATTTGCACCTTTTTCAAATCTCTTGTGGATTTTTCATTTGATAGACTTATTTCTATCCTGCCATACTTCTGGAAGTATGGCGCAAATGTAGCTATTTTAACTAATATATGGTTCACCAGATTACATTCAAGAACAATATCTGGATATGGCAAGAGTCTGGTGGGAAGAAGAGTCTCGAATCTGAAACAGTGATTGATTTTTTATCTAGGATAAGCTCATACATTTATTTAATTTTTTTGCGTAATTTTAATTACCAGTAAGTATATCTAAAGAATGAGAAAAATAAGATTTACATGAATGAATATATAAATGAAATATATTTCAGGTAAAAAATGCTAATTGAAATTAGCTCAGAATTTTCAATTATGCCAATTATTGACTAAATTTAAGTCTTCAGATTTGTTGCACGGGTCTTGAAATTGATCATCAAGCGGTTTATTGTTTGTGGTTGAATGATGTAAATATCAATTCATGCTGTAGGTTGATTGATTAGATAGATGCAAAACTAGGTAGAAAAATTATCTAAATCTACTTTCCTTATTTATTAATCTATCTACTTTTAACAGACAGTATTGCAGTCAGACTTCATGTAATTTAACTTTATTGTATGTGGAGTTTTGCACAATTGTAACTACCAGAAATTATAAGGGCTTGCTGGCATGAGACTATCTGAATTAGATCCACTCATACCGCTAAATGAGTTGAGGGAAGCACTACTCAAGTTACCAAAAGGTTATTCTTTTTATGAAGATGAATTGGTAAGTTTTCTATCACGACGCAGATGGCCTGAGAGCGATCGCCGCATTGATAGAACTACTTTTTGGCGGTGGCGGAATGACAATGCAATTGAACATCAAAAAGTATTCAGTCGCTTGGATCTCCTGAAATTATGCCAAATTTGTGATCACTATCGTGTAGATGGAACTCGCAATGAATACTTAGCAATTATGAAAAAGAAAAAAGAAGTTATTCTCAATAAATAACTATGGACTTTGTCGAGGTGGAAATAGTCAACAGTTCTCTTCACAATTAGTATGGCTCAGGAATTGATGGATATACATCCATCTTCCTAGCTCAAGGGTTAAAAATTAAAAATATAATCAGTGTTGACAGTAAAAATTTAAGTTAATAAACTCGCAGAATTTAGATCTAAAAATAAACTAGCTTGTGGTTGTGTTCGTAAAATGGAAGCTGGGCAGGTTGTGGTAATATCTCCCTGTAATATCTCTTGAACTATTTTGGCTTTACGTTTTTCTGGTGCTAGACAAATAATTTTTTTAGCTTGACAAATCATGGGAATAGTGAGGGTAAAAGCATATTGGGGAACATCTACCATATTTTGAAAATATCCTGTATTTAGTTGTTGCTGACGATTAATTTCATCTAGTTTCACTAATTTGACACTAGCCGGATCTTGAAAATCTGCCACTGCGGGATCATTAAAGGCTAAATGTCCATTTTCTCCGACACCTAAAAGACATAAATCAATTGTTTGATTTTGGAGTAGTTTGCTATAGCGATCGCATTCTGCAATAGGTTCTAAAGTATCCCCTTCTAGATAATGAAATTGCTGGGGAAATACTCGCTTTTCTACCCGTTCCCGCAAATAAAACCGAAAACTAGCGGGATGTTCAGCACTAATTCCTAAATATTCATCAAGATGAAATAAAATTATTTTTGACCAATCTATCTCCCCTAATGTAATTAAAGCATTGAGAAACTTAAGTTGTGAATTGCCAGTGGCTAATAACAGAGCAGTTTTATTTTGTTTTTGCAGCAGCTGTTTTAAATATTTCTGGACAACTTCAGCAGCATCTAGTGCCATTTCTGTTTCAGATTTGTAAATTTGCACTAGCAAATCATCAACATAAAAAGATTTTGTGGCAGTTGGCATTTCTATGACCAGTTTACTGTGATGTGGTTGCCGATTTACGCTAGACTAAGTAAATTAACTTAACAGTTGTTTACAAAGTAGTAAAAAATTCATGCTGACAGCAATTCTCTTTGATCTAGATGGCACTATTGTCAACACTGACCCGATACATTACCAAGCTTGGAGAGAAATGCTGTTAGATTACAGCATAGAAATTGATGAAACTTTCTACAAATCCCGGATTAGTGGTAGACTCAACCCAGAAATTATTAAGGATATTTTACCACATTTGTTACGGGCAGAGGGTGAAAAGTTTGCTGATGAAAAAGAAGCTCTTTTCCGTGATAGTGCTTTCCATTTAAAACCTCTAGACGGTTTTTCTGAAGTCATAAAATGGATAGAAAAACATCAAATAAAATGTGCATTAGTAACAAATGCACCCTGGTTAAATGCCGAATTTATGTTAGAGGTTTTGGGTATTAAAGAAATTTTCCATACTATTGTTTTAGCTGATGACTGTACAGCTGGTAAACCTGATCCAGAACCATACAAAGTTGCTCTGAATAAACTGGGAATTACAGCAGAACAAGCGGTTGCTTTTGAAGACTCCCCTTCTGGTATTCGGTCTGCGGTTGCTGCTCATATCCCCACTATTGGAATTGCTTCTACTCATAATCCTCAAGTTTTACAGAATTTGGGTACATTTATGACCATTCCAGATTTTACTGACTTGCGTTTATGGACTTGGTTAAACTCATTAATAGAAGCAAAAATAAGTGAAGTTGCGTCTACAAATTGATGTTTTTTGATAATTATCTTCTGGGTAATAGTCTTGGCTAATTACCCGTTTCTAATCATTTATTAATAGGGGTTTTAGTTTGCCATATTTTTTCAAATTCTGCTTCCGATATTTCAAATTCTTCAATATTTTTGTCATCTATTTTCTTATCACACAGCATTCCATATTCATCACATGAATGGCTTTTATCATAGAATAAAATATTACCATTTTCATAAATTTCTATTTGTCTACGGGCATATAAATTACTATCAATTTCCATAAAGTAGGTACTACAACCCCAAGTGTCATAGTCTCCACCTAAAGATACATCCCAAGACCATTTATAATATTTTCTTGTTTTTTGTAATGTAGACATAATGCTCTCTCATTTCATCTGTCATTGACAGGATTTTATCTTATTTACATTTTACTGGAAATCCAGCAGTCTTTCTACTCTTTAATGGTGATTGTCAAGAAAATCTTAGGTAGATTGAGTGATATTTTGAGCCTTATATAGCTGGTAATTAGGGCTGACTGAAAAAATCTGAGGACGAAATTCTAATTTTATAACCGTTTTATGTTGTATACCTTAATCCCTAAAAAAAGGAGGGGATTAAGGTTTGGTGTAGTCTCTAAACCTATCCAGGGTATAATTTTTATTTCTACCCATTGATTTATTTACTACAGAAGATGTTGGTTTTCATCACATCTTTCTGAATAATGAAATGCCAATTCATTTAGTTTTTCTTTACCTTCTTGATTGACAATTGGACAATATTTTGTGTTCGCACTGATGCAGTCCATGTGAGGTGTTTTTGCACATACTAATAATAGTCCCCCTAACATAAATAATAAGCCACAAATTGCGGCGGTTTGTGTTCCTGAAATATCTATTGCACCGTGAACTACTACTTCTCGCAGTACGGAAACAATGGCAACTTCTACTGCTACACCTACGGCTATACTATGTTCTTGTAGGTAAACTACGAGTAGTCTAAATAACTCTACTAGAATCAACACAAATAATATTTTTGATGTCAATTCTTTGTAGTCTATATTATTAGTGATGGCTATAAATATACCCCACAATTGAATTAACATGACTGCAAAGAGGGCTAAACACAATACCATGACAATTAGGTCTTGGAAAGCCTCCATATTGCGAACTATTGCATGGCGGTCTAACCAGCGGTCGCAAAATAAAAACCGACTCTTGAAGCGTTTCTGCATGACTGTTTACATTCCCTTGGCAATTAATAAGCTATCAGCAGTCAGTTACTGATTTATCAATTTCGCTGACTTCTGCATTTCTACGCCAGTTAACCCCCATTTTATTAATATTACAGCAGCTTTTAGCTAACAGCAGTTAGCAATAAAACTATTTTGTTGCCATAATCGCTGATTAATACTTGTGTCTTATTTATTTGCAATATGTTTGTTGTATTTAATAATAGTGTTTGCTGCTTCAGTGTGGTTTGTTATTTAATTTGTTATTTAGATTTTTATCTAAGATTTGTGTCTGTGTTAACAATTTTTCGGCGTTGCTTACCCATTGAGTTTTACCCTGTTTTTGATACAGATTTTTGGCATATTCTAATACTTTAATTGCTTCTGTATATTGTTTATTTTGGACAAATATTAATCCTGCTCCATAGTAAGCATCTGCATAGTTAGATTTAGCATCTACTGATTTTCTGAATGCGTCTAATGCTTGGTTAAATTTACCCTGTTTATACAAAATTAACCCAATATTATAATAAGCTTCTGCATATCTAGGATTTATAGTTATGGCTTGATTAAATGCTGCTTTTGCTGGTTCTATTTTTCCTGTTTGTAGATAGGAAATTCCTAAATGATAAGCTGATTCAGGGGAATTTGGACTATATTTGATAGCTGCTTGAAAAGAGGCGATCGCCCCATTCCAATCTCTTTGTATTTCTTTTACCAACCCTAAATTATAATGAGCAAAACCTAATTGCGGATCTAATTTTAATGCCAGTTGTAAATACTCAATTGCTAACTGTAAATTACTTCCTTCCAATAATGCCCCACCTAAATTGGCAAAGGCTGGTGCAAACTGTGGATCAGCTTGTGTTGCTTGATAAAATGCGTCTGCTGCTGGTTGTAATTGTCCCGCTTGTCGCAGTGCTAGACCTAAATTATAATGGGCTGGTGCTAGTGTGGGGTCTAATTTTGTAGCTTGACGAAAAGCGGCGATCGCATCTTCTATTTTTCCCCCTTGAATAGCCTGTAAACCCTGATTTAAAGATTCTAAGGCTATTTGACGAGAATTTTGAGCCAGTAGTAAAGAAGGTGGAGAAATAGAAAAAACTGGTTTAATATGTATATCTAGTAGCAGGAAAGTAACAATTGCAATTAGAGAATGTTTTTTAAATGATATAGTCATAAATTAACCTGGTGATTGTATCACTTAACTCTTACGATAAACTACAAAGATTTTAACTACCAGTAGTAATAGTAAATTGTTCATTCTCTTTCCCAGTCTCTGACTGGGAATGTTTTTTAGAAGGTTCTACCTTCCGAGACGCAAAGATCGGTAAGTTATTTCAATGACTCATATTTTCATTCAATTGGCGAATGATTCGAGATAATTCACGAATAATATTCACTGCTATTTCTGGGGTTTCTTCAATAGCATCGTAAAGTTGCTCTTGGGTAAGTTCTAAACATTCACAAGATTCTAAAGTAGTAATAGAAGCAGAACGGGGCTGAGTATCAAATACTGCCATTTCTCCAAAGTATTTTCCTCTTTCTACCTCCGCCAATGTTTTATCTCCAATGTGTACTTTTACTCTACCAGATACAATAATATAGAGCGATCGCCCTTCTTCTCCTTGCTTGAAAATACTATGATTAGTCGGATAAGATAACTCATTCATTACGGAAGCAAGTCTGACGACAAAATCATCTCGTAATTCATTAAAAATAGGGACACGACGGACAAATAATAAACGGTCAACACTGGTAAGCATAATTACTGAGTAAAAATATAACTTTACAACATGATCAAACGGAAATCAACCAGGTTTGAGGGTGTCGGATAATAATATAGCAGGTGACAGGGAACAGATGCTACACCACGGTGACAGAGCTAGAAGCCTTTCATGATCTAAGTCTTGGGTTTACTTGATGTCTTAACAGCCTTATCCGTTGCTATAAATAATATACTTGGTTTTGTCCTCTTAACTGTTACTAATCACCCCAGAGAAAACGTGTATAATTTATTTCTAAACATGGAAACTACTTTTCAAGTCAAGAAACTAATAATACTTTACCTTTGTTGACTTTGTAGTTACAAACTATGGTAATTGCAGTTCTCAAAAAACTTCAGATTTATTTAGCATCTATAAATAATACACAAATTTATCCAGTTTATTCCCTGTAACAATGATTAACCCAGAATAGTTATTTTTATTTTTACTCCTACGTAAATTTATGTTGACTAAAGTTTAAAATTTACTATCAATTTTGATATAATAACTTGATAACACTGAGTATCAAAATAAACTCAAGGCATAAATAATATATAAGTGTATCTGATTTAAGAAATAATTTTTACTCAGACTATAAACCAAATAATTTAAAATTTCCGATCAAAAAAATTCTACCAAAATCAGTATTTGTATGTACTTCCTAGCAGATCATGTTCAGATAGAAATTTATCATCATTCGCACAACCAGATTATCCATAAAACTCAAATTCATAACCATAAATCGTCAAATTTTGATCAGATAAATAATTTTTTACCCATTGAATTAAGTGAAGGATATTTTCATCTGAGCAAACCAGAAAAAATCCCCACATCTGTTCACTTATTCAGTCAAACAACCACAGATAATACAGTTGATGCAGATACCAATAGTGGTAATAGTTTAAGAACTGAACCAAACAACCCAGAGGAAAAACCATTTACACCACAAAAATTACCCTTAGTTTTAGAAAAGAAAAAAACCAAGCCACCATCATCTCCAGGTATTACCATGTTAACCCCTTCAGCCTATGGTAAATCTTGGGGTAGAGCTTCCATTGGTGTAGGTGTGCAATCTCGCGCTCGCTTTACTGACGCAGCAGATGGAGCTTTAGGAGTTGGTTTTGGTTTAGGTGATGCCAAAAAAGCAGTAGGTTTAGATATAAATATTGGTGTTGTTGATATCTCATCCTTTGAAGATGGAAATATTAGTTTCAAATTACATCGTCAACTTCCAGAAGACTTTGCTATAGCTGTTGGTGTCAAAAACTTCATAACTTTCGGCAATACCGATGGGGGTAATTCTGGTTATGGGGTAGTTACGAAACTATTTCGTTTACAAGATAGTGAAGAGAAACTTTTTAGTCGTTTATATGTATCCGCTGGAGTTGGTGGTGGACAATTTCGTTCTGAATCAGATATTAGAAATCAAATTGATGCAGTTGGTGTTTTTGGCAGTGTAGCCTTAAAAGTTGTGAAACCTGTAAATGCCATTGTGGAATGGAGTGGACAAGATTTAGGCATAGGTGTATCTGTTGCTCCATTTAAAAATATTCCCTTAGTCATTACCCCAGGATTGAGTGATATCACTGGTAATGCTGGAGATGGGACACGCTTTATCTTAGGAATTGGTTACAGTATTTCTTTTTAAAAATTATTGCGGGTGAGTTGTCATTGAATTAGTTAATCAGCAAATTTTAGGATTAAGAAGATGAAATTTAAGCAGTTCATATCTATTTTTTTATCAGTAGTTTTAACTCTATTTCTCTGGGAATCGGTTCAAGCTCAAACAGGCAATCAATCAGATATTACTAATATTGATACCCAGGAATTTATTAATCCTGATACGAATACAACAATAGAAAATCGCACCATTGTTAATGAGCCAGAATTTAACAATACCTTTTTAGATACAACACCAGAAGAAGGGATTGAACAGTTTGAGGAATTGCAAGCAGTAGAATATAGCCAATATTTGGGAACTCCATTATTTGGAGAAATTAGTTCACATGAAGAAATTGGTGATCAGTTAAATAAATTGGCAAAGTTAACAGGAAGAAATGCGGCCATTCTCTATGTGACTTCTCTAGAAGATAAACTTAGCCTGATTTTAGTCCCTCCCAAACCAGCAGAAAAAGATTTATTGAATGAAAACAAAAACTTAAAAACAAAGCCTCAACTTTTTGCACAGAATAATCAGTATAAAGTAGGTGAAGTTGTTAGAGAAATTGTAGTAGAAGCTAATAGTAGTGAGATAGAAAAAAATGCTAAAGAATTTCGTTCTCAAGTCACTAATTCTCGAAGTAATACCTACTTTAATAGTGCGAATAAACTTTATAACTGGATTATTAAACCTATAGAACCAGCACTAGAATTAAATAAAATTCATACTATTGTATTTTGTCTAGATAGTGGTTTGCGTACTCTTCCTGTTGCTGCTTTATATGATGGAGAAAAGTTTCTGATTGAAAAATATAGTGTAGGGTTAATACCTAGTTTTAGCCTTACAGATACTCGTTATGTTCCCATAGTTAAATCGGATATTCTCGCTTTAGGAATATCTCAAAGTACAGAAGGCCAAGAACCTTTACCATCTGTACCATTAGAAATACAAACTGTTAGTAAAGAAATTTGGCCTAATCGAGGTCAAACATTATTAAATCAAGAATCTACCCTAGAAAATCTTGAATCTTTGAGTCGTCAGAAACATTTTGGGATTCTTCACTTAGCGACCCATGGTGATTTTAAACCGGGAAGTATAAATAACTCTTACATTCAACTTTGGAATCAAAAACTTCGTGTAGATCAGATCAAAAATATTTCTAGGGAACTAGGATGGCAAAAAGATCCTAAAGTAGAAATGTTAGTGTTAAGTGCTTGCAGAACTGCTGTAGGTAGTAATGAGGCAGAATTAGGATTTTCTGGTTTATCAGTGCAAGCAGGTGTAAAATCTGTTTTAGGGAGTTTATGGTATGTCAGTGATCAAGGTTCTTTAGCATTAATGACCAAATTTTACGAGCAGTTAAATATTAATGGTCTGCGGTCAGAATCTCTTAGACAAGCTCAGTTAGCAATGTTGACGCAAAAGGTACGCATAACAGATAAAGAATTATATTTATCTACGGAAAAAGCTATTCCTCTGCCTCCAGAACTGAATAACTTGGGTACAATTAACCTATCTCATCCATACTATTGGTCTGCTTTTACAATGGTAGGTAATTGGAATTAAAATTTTATTCCTGAGTCAACTGTAATTAGTTAGTTTCTTCTTATTTCCTGAAAAATGTCTTTGAAATGGTGCTTTAGAGCTATTTTCCTATCCTTGGGTTTATGGTTATTCTTGGATCTAGCTTCTCATCTAGGTGCGGAAATTCTTTGGTTTCAAGAAGTAAGTTATTTGCCAACATTTCTGGTGCGTTTAATAACCAAATGTGCTTTGTGGGTAGGTGTTGTTAGTGTCAGTTTAGGCTATTTATTGGGTAATTTAGCTTTAGCAGAACGTTGGAAATATCCCTATTTTTTGAAAAGTGAACCAGCTAGATCCCAGGATACAGGACTGAGTAAAGAAATAGCGGCTTTTTTGAGTCCTCAGTATGACAAAAATAACGGTAAATCTTTACTTGAAGGTGGTAATAAAAGCATTAAATTACCATGGTTATTACCTATAACTCTATGTTTAAGTTTTTTATTAGGATTGATGGTAACTCATTATGGATTAGTTGCTACCAGTTATTGGCAAGGACAAATTAATCAGGTTAGTTCACCATTTACAATTTTATTTAGACCTGAGATAGTTGGGAATTTAAGTATTAAGATCATTTCCCAACCACAATATATTTGTTTAGCTGTGGTGATGATGATCGCACTGTTGATATATTATCGGTTTTTTCTGTGGGCGATCGCTGTTGTTTTTAGTCTCGGTTTTGGGTGGATGATATCTAAAAATTGGGACAAGTTATTATTATATTTTCACTCTCAACCTTTCAATAGTACAGAACCTTTATTTAGTAAAGATATCAGTTTTTATATTTTTTCTCTTCCGCTGTGGGAATTATTAGCTTTTTGGCTGATAGGTTTAAGTTTTTATGCTTTTGTTTCCGTTGCACTGACCTATCTTTTATCGGGAGATAGCCTCAGCCAAGGGATTTATCTTGGGCTTTCTGCACCACAGAAACGTCATTTATTCGGGTTAGGTGGCGGCTTAATGTTAATGGTAGCTTTTAGTTACTGGCTAAGTCGTTATGAACTGGTTTATTCTCCCCGTGGTGTGAGTTTTGGAGCTAGTTTTACCGATGTCATGGCAGAATTACCAACTGATACAATTTTATGTGTTTTAGCTGTAGCGATCGCCTTTTATTTATTATCGCAAACTTTATTTTTTAAACCCAAATCTAAACATCATCAATGGATAATCTCTGGTATTGGTATCTATCTGATGTTAACCATTGCTGGTGATTTTATTATTCCTGTTATTGTCCAATCTTTAATAGTTCAACCCAATGAATTACAAAGAGAAACACCTTATATAAAAAGAACTATTGCCCTCACTCGACAAGCATTTGATTTACAAGCAATTGAGGCTAAAACCTTTAACCCCAAAGGAAAATTAACACAAGCAGATATTGAAGCTAATGATTTGACAATTCGGAATATTCGCCTCTGGGATCAAAAACCTCTCTTAAAAACTAACCGTCAATTACAACAAATTCGTCCTTATTATCGCTTTCCTGATGCAGACATTGATCGCTATATTATTAATACCGAACCCAAGCAAAAAACTAACCTAACCACAGAAAAAAGACAAGTATTAATTGCCGCCAGAGAATTAGATTATAATGCCGTACCTGAACAAGCGAAAACATGGGTAAACCGCAATTTTGTTTATACCCACGGTTATGGTTTTACCATGAGTCCTGTAAATACAGTTGCTCCTGGTGGTTTACCTGAATATTTTGTCAAAGATATTAGTGGTAATGGTAGTGCTTTAACTACTTCTAGTGCAGAAATTAGGGCAAGTATTCCTATTGGTGAACCACGCATTTATTATGGAGAAATTGCCAATACTCATGTGATGACTGGAACAAAAGTTAAAGAATTAGATTATCCCAGTGGTAGCGATAATGTGTATACAACTTATGATGGAAAAGGGGGAATTAGAATCGGTTCATTGTGGCGAAGATGGCTATTTTCCACGTATTTAAAAGATTGGCGGATGATATTTACCAGGGATTTCTTACCACAAACAAAAATATTATTTCGACGCAATATTCAAGAAAGAATTAGAGAGATTGCTCCTTTTTTGAAATTTGATAGTGAACCTTATTTGGTCACCGCTGATACTCACCCTAATCCTGGACAGGAAAAATTTCCCGACAATAAAAATTATTTGTATTGGATAGTAGATGCTTATACAATTAGCGATCGCTATCCTTACTCAGATCAAAATAATGAAGGCATAAATTACATTCGTAACTCCGTTAAAGTTGTTATTGATGCTTATAACGGCACAGTTAAATTTTATGTAGCAGAACCCAAAGATCCCTTAATTAATGCCTGGTCACAAATCTTCCCGGAAATGTTTCAACCCCTGGCACAAATGCCAGCAAATTTGCGTAGTCATATCCGCTATCCAGTAGACTTTTTCAAAATCCAAGCAGAACGGTTAATGATTTACCATATTACCAACCCACAGGTATTTTATAACCGAGAAGATCAATGGCAAATTCCCAACGAAATCTATGGCACAGAATCCCGTGAACTTGAACCTTATTATTTAATCACCAGTCTTCCTGATGTTGATTTTGAAGAATTTATCTTATTACTACCCTACACACCCAAACAAAGAACAAACCTAACCGCCTGGTTAGCAGCACGTTCCGATGGGGAGAACTACGGTAAATTATTATTATATAACTTTCCTAAAGAAAGATTGATTTATGGGCCTGAACAAATCGAAGCTAGAATTAATCAAGATCCAGTAATTTCCCAACAAATATCCTTATGGAATCGTCAAGGTTCAAGAGCAATTCAAGGTAATTTGTTAATTGTTCCCATTAAACAATCTTTGTTATATGTTGAACCAATTTATTTAGAAGCAACACAAAATAGTTTACCAACTTTAGTTAGAGTTGTAGTAGCCTATGAAAATCGCATTGTGATGGCACAAACTTTAGAACAAGCATTAGAGGGAATATTTAAACCAGAAGTCACACCAGCACCGGCTATTATTCGTCCAGTGGAAGAAGAGGAAATCCCACCAATTTAGTCTTTAATTTCATGTTTAATTTTGTTGTATCAATTCATGAAATGATAAATTATATTACACAGTCAACAGATATAAATGGAATAAATTTATCATCAAAATTAAATCCAAAACACAGAAGTGAATTAGGTCAATTTCTCACTCCTGCAAAAATTGCTAGATTTATGGCAGGACAATTTAATAATTTATCTGGTCATATTAGGTTACTTGATCCTGGTGCTGGTGTTGGGTCTTTAACTGCTGCTTTCGTAGAACAACTATTGCTAAATTCCCATCAAATTGAGAGTTGTTTACTCACAGCTTATGAAATAGAATCAACCTTTTTATCATCTTTAGAAAAATGTCTGATTGAATGTTGTCAAGCCTTGCAGAACAAAGGGATTACAGCCGATTATTGTTTACGCAATGAAAGCTTTGTTAATAGTATAAAAGCCAATAATTTACCTCTTTTTACTCATTATTCCCAAAGTTTCACCCATGCAATTCTCAATCCACCATACAAAAAAATTAACAACCAATCAATTGAGAAAAAACATTTATTAAAACAGGGAATTGAAACAGTAAATTTATATAGTGCTTTTGTTTGGCTGACCATGTTACAGCTTGTAGAAAATGGTGAAATAGTGGCAATTACCCCTAGAAGTTTCTGTAATGGTGCTTACTATCGTCCATTTCGTCAAGCCTTTTTACAAAAAATGGCACTACAAAAAATTCATGTTTTTGATAGTCGTTATTTAGTATTTGCAGAAGATAATATCATTCAAGAAAATCTAATTTATCATGCTATCAAAAAAGAAAATAAAGATAAAATCATCACAATTAGTATTAATTCAGAAACAGAATTAGATCAAATTTCAGAAATGAGAATTGTTCCCTATCATCAAATTATAGAAAACAATGATAGTGAGAATTTTATCCATATCATCACCAACTCTTTAGCAGATGCTTTAAAAGTGCAGATGGATAAATTTTCATCTACCTTAGAGGAATTGGGTTTAGAAATCTCCACAGGACCAGTCGTGGATTTTCGTCTCAAATCAGCTTTAAGAAATTCTTTGGATGATCAAACAGTTCCCCTAATTTACCCAGAATCTATTAAGTTTGGAAAAGTTGTATTTCCTCCCCAAAAACCGAAAAAATCAATTGCTATTATACAAAACCAAGAAACACAGAAATGGTTAATTCCCCAAGGTTGTTATGTTTTAATCAAACGATTTTCTGCTAAAGAAGAAAAACGTCGTGTTATTGCTGCTGTATCTTATCCTCTAGATTACCAAACATTGGGTATAGAGAATCATATCAACTACTATCATGCAAAAGGAAAAGGAATAAATATCAACCTAGCAAAAGGTTTAACAGCATTTCTAAATTCAACTTTCTTTGATCAATACTTTCGACTTTTTAGTGGTAACACACAAGTCAATGCGACAGACTTACGCAAAATTAAATACCCATGCAAAGATGATTTAATCAACCTAGGAATACAAATTAATGAATCTAGATTTAATCAGGATAAGCTAGATCATCTTGTACATCAAAATCTATCAATTATGAGTGAAACAATCAACGCAATTCAAGCTAGTAAACGTATTCAAGAAGCACTGATTATTCTTAAAGAAATTTCTGCACCAAAAGAACAACAAAATGAAAGATCAGCATTGTGCTTACTGGCATTAACAGATATTAGACCAGAAACTTCTTGGAATCAAGCAACAACACCCAGACGCAGAATTACAGAAATGATGGATTGGTTTCGTGATTTTTATGGTAAACAATATGCACCAAATACACGGGAAACTGTGAGAAGACAAACAATGCACCAGTTTATACAAATGGGTTTAGTTGTTGAGAATCCAGATCAACCAAAACGACCAATTAATAGTCCTAAATGGTGTTATCAATTGCAAGCAACAGCACTATTATTAATCAAATCTTATAATTCTGAACTGTGGGAAGAATCACTTGAGAATTATAATATTTCTGTAAAAAACTTATTGCAGAATAGAAATCGAAATATAGCACAAATTCCCGTTACTCTACCCGATGGTAAAGCAATTTATTTATCATCAGGTGGACAAAATAATTTAATCAAAGACATTTTAGAAAATTTTTGTCCAAGATTTACACCAGGAGGTTTGGTTCTTTATGTGGGTGATGCTGGAGATAAATTCATCATTAATGAAACTCAAAAGTTTAGAGAAGTGGGAATTGAGTTAGATCCTCATGGTAAAATGCCAGATATTGTAGTTTACTATCAGCAAAAGGACTGGTTAATATTAATAGAAGCTGTAACCAGTCATGGACTTGTTAACCTCAAAAGACACAATGAGTTAAAACAGCTTTTGCAGTCAAGTAGTAAGGGTTTAGTTTTTATAACTGCTTTTCCTACTCGTAAAGAAATGAGTAAATATTTAGGTGAAATTGCTTGGGAAACTGAAGTTTGGGTTGCAGATCAACCAGATCATTTAATTCATTTTAATGGAGAAAGATTTCTGGGTCCATACTCATAAATATTATATGTAAGTATTTTTATATCTCACACAATCGCGCTTTGCGATCTCGAAGAGTGGCTAAAAGTTTTTAAAAACTCTAATCATTGCCCAATTTACTAATAAATTCCGCGTGTTCTCTAGACTGTAACCCACTTTGTAAAACATTCAAAACTGCGAGCATATTTCCTGTTAACAATTCATTTACTGCTAACCATAAACCTGGAAATATCCGACTTTTTAAAATATCATTTGCATCAGGTGTTAATTCTAAATATTCACCTTGTTCTAAAGAAAACCAACTTAATTTTTGTTCTAAAACTTGCCAAACAATATATTCTTTTACCCCATTACGACGATAGGCTTGTTTTTTACCATGTAAATCAATCGCTGTACTACTAGCAGCAATTTCCACCACTAATTCTGGCGCACCTTCAATATAATCATCTTCACTAATTCTAGTTTGTCCACCTGCTGCTGGTGTGATAATTAAAACCGCATCTGGTTGAGGTTCATTATCTAAATCTAAACGTACTGTTGGTTCAATTGCTAATTCTACACCAGGAGTTAAAACCTCATAATTACCCAGCCATGTGAGGATACGAGCATGAGGTTGACCGTGACTTCGGAAACGCAAAGCAGCGGGCATAATATATACAATTCCTTCAATTAATTCGGCTTTTTTAACTTTAGAGGTACTATCATAACGACGCTCAAATTCATAACGATTAAGTTTATCACCGTTTGTCAAAGGAGGAATAAAAGCAGGAGAAAAGGGAATTTTAACCATAGGTTGGTGTATTAAATAATTACGCCATGATTACATTTTAACAAAATTACCACTTAACAAATCTCTAAAAATTCATGACAATATTTCTCAAATCATTAAGACTTCTTTACTTAAACTATGGCAATATTTTTACAATTGATAGCTGAAGTCCTATCTATAACTACGTTTGAGCAATTATAATTTTCAGCAATACTGATTAATTAACTCTTTATACTTAAAGAACCTTATTTGTTTATAACCAAAAGTTTTGCGACAATCCAATTTAATAATTGAAAAATCATAATTACTGAAACTGTAAGAGGAGAAGACCGAATGAAATTAGCTTACTGGATGTATGCAGGCCCCGCTCACATTGGCACTTTACGGGTTGCCAGTTCCTTTAAAAATGTCCACGCCATCATGCACGCTCCCCTGGGAGACGACTATTTTAACGTCATGCGCTCTATGTTATCGCGGGAAAGGAACTTTACCCCAGTTACAACCAGCGTCGTAGACAGACACGTTTTATCCCGTGGTTCTCAAGAAAAAGTAGTAGATAATATTATCCGCAAAGATGTAGAAGAACACCCAGATTTAATTCTTTTAACTCCCACCTGTACCTCCAGTATTTTGCAAGAAGATTTACATAACTTTGTGGAACGAGCGCAGTTAGAAGCACAAGGTGATGTGATGCTGGCGGATGTTAACCATTACCGCTACAACGAACTACAAGCAGCAGACAGAACTTTACAACAAATTATCCAATACTATATCGAAAAAGCCCGCAAAAAAGGGGAATTACCTACAGAAAAAACAGCTAATCCTTCAGTTAATATTATTGGTATTTCTACCCTGGGGTTCCATCATAATCATGACTGTACAGAACTGAAAAAATTAATGGCTGATTTAGGAATTGAGGTAAATACTATCATTCCTGAAGGTGCATCAGTTCATCAATTAAAGAACTTACCAAAAGCATGGTTTAATTTAATTCCTTATCGGGAAATTGGTTTAACAACTGCCAAATATTTAGAGGAAAACTTTGGTACACCTTTTGTTGATATTACACCTATGGGTGTGGTGGAAACTGCCAGATGTATCCGCAAAATTCAACAGGTAATTAATGCCGAAGGTGCGGAAGTTAATTATGATGAATATATCAATGAACAAACTTTGCACGTATCCCAAGCGGCTTGGTTTTCTCGTTCTATAGATTGTCAGAATTTAACAGGTAAAAAAGCGGTGGTATTTGGTGATAATACCCATGCAGCAGCTTTAACTAAAATTCTTTCACGGGAAATGGGAATTCATGTAGTTATGGCGGGTACTTATTGTAAATATGATTCTGACTGGTTTAGAGAACAGGTAAGCGAGTATTGTGATGAGGTTTTAATTACAGAAGATCATGGAGAAATTGGGGATGCGATCGCCCGGCTTGAACCTTCTGCTATATTTGGAACACAGATGGAACGTCACGTTGGTAAACGTTTGGATATTCCTTGCGGTGTGATTGCAGCACCTATTCACGTTCAGAATTTCCCCATTGGTTACAAACCATTTATGGGTTATGAAGGTACAAATCAAATCACAGATTTAATCTACAATTCCTTCACTTTGGGAATGGAAGATCACCTATTAGAAATCTTTGGTGGACACGATACAAAAGAAGTAATTACCAAAGGAATTTCCTCAGAAACTGGGTTGAATTGGACAAAAGATGGCCAAGCAGAATTGAATAAGATTCCTGGTTTTGTGCGCGGAAAAGTGAAGCGAAATACCGAAAAGTTTGCCCGTGAACGTGGGTTTAAGGATATCTCGGCTGAGGTTTTGTATGCCGCGAAGGAGTCTGTAGGGGCGTAGGTTTTAGGGGTTAGATGATAAGAGTGAGTGGTGAGGGGTAATATCTACTCTTTACTACTTGCTTTTTTATGTGGAGAAAAACAAAAAAAACCATTTTGATATTGAGCAATTGAAAAATTTGCTTAAAATTATTTTTTAGTATTTTTATTGAAAACTACGTAATTAGTAGGTAAAAAAAATTGAAGCTAATCAGTAAATACTCTGTTGATTTATACGCAACACGAAAGTGACACTCATTAAAGTGCTTTTATCAGTTTTTGATGTTGTCTATAAAAAATAATGAGACTGTTGGTATGATTCAAAAGTTAGAATTTTCACTTAAACGCATTATTTCATTAGTAGCTGTATTACTGATTGCTTTATCGGTAATATTTCTATTGCCAATGCAACCAGCCAATGCTAGGGTTAATGCTCCATCTAGAGTAAGTCTATTTTTGCCAAATGAGTGGAAATCAATGGCAGATAAGTCAAATCTAGAGATAGCAGCCGAAATAGATCAGCGTCTTGATATAACCCGCGATGAAATTGGTCGAGCAGCACTGAAAATAGTACATGGTTTCGGCACTTATGAATCTACAGAACCTGTATTTTTCGCAGTGCGTGATGGTGGGGTGTATTTATTCCAAATAAGAATTCATTGGAAGCGAAAACTTTTTGTCCCTGAACGAGAACACACAACTTTAATTCAATGGGAAGTTTTAAATAATCAACATTTTCACACAGTAGTTCAAAGTGATGATTCAACATTTGCAGCAGCTAATTTTGAAGAATTAAATTATCTATTTGAAGGATTGCTTTCAAATAAAACTTGAAAATAGATCGTAGGTTGGGTTGAACCAAGTGAAACCCAACATTCCTATATTTTATATAATTTAAAGTTACTTTAAATGGTGAAACTCTAGATGTTGTTTATGTTCCTATTTCCTGGGTTAACCCACTACCTGAAACTTGGGGAAATCTTTAACATGATACTAAAAAGACAGCTTAAAACCGCCTCAGAATGAATTCTGAGTCTAATAACAAAAGTCTTCTCAAGACAACTAGAATAATATTTGAGTCCGTTTTAACGGACTTCGGCGATTAGACTGGGAATTAATTCCCAGACGGGTGAGAAAGCTAACTGATAATATTGAAAAATATCAGCTACAGCATGAGGAAAAATCCCACCATGTCCAACCAAACAAACTTAACTGATGCTCGTAATAACCTAGCTGAAATCTGCGCTCAAGTAGTTGCAGATAGAGAAGTAATGATTATTACCCAACCTGACGGTGAGAACGTCGCCTTAATTGCTGCTGACGAATTAGAAAGTTTATTAGAAACAACTCATTTACTGCGCTCCCCTAAAAATGCAGCGCGTCTTTTAACTTCTTTAGAAAGAGCAAAAACCAGAACTTTAAAACCGCAAAATATTAACGAACTACGTCAGGAGTTGGGAATTGACTAATAAATAGTGATTGATTTTATGTACCAAAAAAGGTACAATATAGTATAACATCAAATCTAATGTCTGTGGTTGTTAGAGAAAAGTATTAAAAATACCTAATACCTACTTCTACATTTAATTAGATTTGATTTATGACAGATAAAAGAGTTCCGGCTGAATTTTATAGAAACGAAAATGGCACTGAACCAGTTCGTGATTGGTTAAAAAGTTTATCTAAAGAAGAAAGATTTTTGATTGGTGCTGATATCAAAACAGTTGAATTTGGTTGGCCAATTGGAATGCCAACCTGTCGGCCAATGGGTGATGGATTATTTGAAGTCAGGACAAATTTACCACAACATAAAATTGCTCGTGTATTATTTTGTTTTTATGAAGGTAAAATGATATTGCTGCATGGCTTCATTAAGAAAAGTCAAAAAACCCCAAAACAACAATTAGATTTAGCTTTAGAACGTAAACAAATATTGGAGGCGTAAAAATGACAAAAAACCCTTATATTGGTTCTTCTCTTGATGAGTTTTTAGAAGAAGAAGGAACATTAGACGAAATCAATTTAATAGCTATTAAAAGAGTAATTGCTTGGCAAATTCAAACCGCAATGGCTGAGAAAAATATTACTAAAACAGCAATGGCTGAAAAGATGAAAACAAGTAGATCCTCTATTGATAGACTTTTAGATCCTGATCATCATTCTGTTACTTTAGACACAATTGATAAAGCTGCAAGAGTTCTTGGTAAGAAAATTCGTTTTGAATTGATAGATGCTTGACATAAATGAAGTAGACTTTTTGCATTTTATCTATGCTTAACTAATAGTTAATAATTATTGAGTCCGTTTTAACGGACTTCGGTTATTAGACTGGGAATTAATTCCCAGACGGGTGAGAAAGCGAACTGATAATATTAAAAAATATCAAACCAGGTATAAATAAATTGCAAGGGTAATCTTCACCTTTGTTCATGAATTTTATAATTACAACCCAATCGTCACCTAAAAATGTCACAATTAGAATTGTTAACTTTCTTTTTAATCTCATTATGAAAGCAACTTGGAACGGTGCAATCTTAGCAGAAAGCGACAAAACCGTAGTCGTAGAAGGAAATCATTATTTTCCCCCAGACAGCATTAACAAAGAATATTTCACAGATAGCGATGCTCACACTTCCTGTTTTTGGAAGGGAGTTGCTAGTTACTACAATATTTCTGTCAATGGAGAAACGAAAAAAGATGCAGCTTGGTATTATCCCAGCGCTAAAGAAAAAGCTAAAAATATAGAAGGTTACAGCAGATTTAATACCAATAAGGTACAGACATAAATGATAAAACTCTTGTGGGGTGGGCATCTTGCCCGCCAAGGGTGTACCTCATAACAACGGGAAGTGCTGTATGTTGCTTTCTATAAATTTGTGAACGTCGAAGCTTAATAAACAAAAACATCCCCGAATTATTCCAAAATATCGGGGATATTAATTCCCAAAACTAATTTTTTAATCTTTAGCAATAACAATATCATTAGACTTAATTACAGCATAGGCTTCTGCACCTTCAACTAATCCTAATTCCTCCGCAGATACCTTACTAATGATGGAAGTTAACTCAACTTTATGGACAATTTCTAAAGTTACTTCACTGTTTACAGTTCCTTTAGTAACTTGTTTCACAACACCCTTTAAAATATTACGAGAACTAACTTTTAATGGTTTTTTGGGAGCAATAATTTCTACTTCAGAAGTCTGAATTTCTACTTGTTGCTGAGGGGTTTGTTGTGATATTTGTGATTTTGTTTGCTCCGATTGTTTGTGTAAACCACGCACCAATTCCCGCAAAATCTCAGTTTTAGTCCGCTGAGAGTGTTGACAAAACTCTTCTAAAATTTTCCGTTCTTCTTCTGAGGTTTGGAATGTCACCCAACCTTGCTCTTTTCTAGGCATAAGTTTACCAAAAGCCTACCAATTTATTTGGTATTTATAATTATATAATCTCCATATAATCCTAGCAGGTACTGGCAGCGATTCATCATATATACTTGTATAATTAGAGAGAAAAAATACTCAAGCATTAAATCTATAAATTTTTCGTGAAATTCTTGATTGGTTGCGCAGTTTGGGCATATAAAGGTTGGGTGGGTGAACTTTATCCCCCAGGAACTCGTACTACAGATTTTTTAAATCTTTATAGTCGTCGCTTCACCACTGTGGAAGGTAATACAACTTTTTACGCTGTACCTAACCCAGAAACTGTTACCCGTTGGGTGCAACAAACACCTCCAGATTTTGAATTTTGTTTAAAGTTACCGCGAGATATCACCCATCAAAAATTACTGAAACCCCATATTCCCGCAGCTTTAGCATTTTTGGAAAGGATGCAGCCTTTAGGTAAAGGGTTGGGACCCATATTTGCCCAACTACCACCGAGTTATTCACCAGCTTTAATAGATGATTTACAAACGTTTCTGGAAGCATGGCCGCGTCAAGATGCACCTTTAGCTGTAGAAGTTAGACATCGTGAATGGTTTGAAGAACCTCATTTGAGTAATTTAACAACCTTATTAAAAGATTTGGGAGTTGGTCGAGTTTTATTAGATACTCGTCCTGTTTATACAGGGGAAAATGACCCACAATTAGCATCAGAAAGACGAAAACCTCAACTACCAGTGCAATTTTCTGTAACTGCACCTTTTACCTTAATTCGGTTTATTTCTCATCCGAGTTTATCAGTAAATCAGCCATTTATGGAAGAATGGGTAACGCAAATTCAGCAGTGGTTAAAAGCAGGAATTAAAGTTTATTTATTTGTCCATTGTCCCATTGAAGATATATCTCCTAATAATGCTCGTTATTTTCAACAATTATTAGAAAAAAATGGGTTAGAAATTCCGCCTTTACCTTGGAATAATTTGAGTCAATCTCATCAACTAAGTTTATGGTAATAATGAGTTATTTGATGATTTTTCATCGTCAAAATCAGGATATCCAGGATTTTAGGATTTACAGGATGATCTTTCTGCATATAGGAATAATATTTCTCTATAATTGAATATGAATTGAATATAATTTTCATATTTTTCTATCGGTATAATCTGCGCTTTTTCCCATGTAACTAAATAAGAAATAGCTAAATTATCTAAATTTGTGTATAAAATATCTGTAAATTATCAAATATAGAAATATTTAATTAAATGTAGTCATAAATAGTTAAACAAGTGACAGATTTTATTTTTTGCTCTTATTAATCAGAAGTATTAGCCATGAAAAAACATTATCTTACTTCTGAATTAAGTCATTAGCTAGAGGTTAAAAAAATAAAGTTTTTATAAGATGAGGTGTAAGTAGATTTTAAACAAAGGTAGATAAGATATGCCTCTTTATAAATTGGAAGATTTTGATCCTAACTATCGAGAAACCTTTGGTGGAGATGATATTAAATCCCTACATCTCTATACAGAAGGAGGAATGGAAGTTGGTGCAGTTGCTGATGTTTTAGTAGATAAACATGGGAAATTTCGCTATTTAGTTATTGATACCCATTTAGATTCAGTTGGTAAAAAAATCCTATTACCGATTGGATTATCTCGGATTAATTATCAAGCTGGACGTGTTTTTGTAGATGGACTCAGCAAGCAACAAGTAGAACATTTACCAGAATACAAAAAATATCTAGAAATTGATCATGAGTTTGAAGAAAAAGTTAGACAAGTTTATCGTCATCCAGAGGAGAGGAAAACTTATAACCGGGAAGATTACGACTATGAACAAGAACCAAGATTATATGGATTAAATGAAGAATATCATCAAAATTTCAGACTTTACGAAGAACATTTGATTGCTAATAAGCATCGTGTGAAAACTGGAGAAGTGGTAGTTGGTAAACATATTGAAACTGAAACTCAATCAGTGACAGTACCTATTGACAAAGAACGTGTTGTTATTAATAGAGTTAAACCAACAAATACTGCTAGTGTAGCTAATTCAAATGAAGTTAAATTTCAAGAAGGAGAAGTAGCACATATAGATGTGTATCAAGAAAATCCAGACATTCACAAAGAAACTTTTGTTAGGGAAGAAGTACGAGTTACAAAAGTAGTAGAACGGGATGTTGTCGAAGTCCAAGATATCATTCGGAGGGAAGAATTAGATGTTGATGCTTCCGATAATTTAAACATAGAAAACCAGCATTCAAAATAGATGGTAGAGAATAAGTGGAGAGAAATATCATGGTGCTACATAAATTAGAAGATTATCATCCAGAATATCTTGATACTTTTGAAAATCAAGACATCAAAGGTTTAGGAGTATATGTAGAAAGAACTGATGAAAAAATTGGTAAGGTGTATGATGCTTTGGTGGATGACGCAGGCAAGTTTCGATATTTAGTAGTTGAATTAGGTTTTTGGATTTTTGGTAAAAAAGTTTTATTACCAATTGGTAGGACTCGTATAGATCATAATAATAATAATAATCGAGTTTATGCCATTGGTTTAACAAAAGAACAAGCAGAAGAATTACCAGAATTTGACGAAAATACTATCACTGATTATGACTATGAAGAACAGGTAAGGGGAGTATATCGTCAATCTGATGTTTCTACTACTACATCTGTTGAAAAATCCGGTATCCTAGAGTCATCAACGCCTTTAGAAACATCTGGTGTATTAGAAACGCCAACTTATGTAGAATCTACAGAAACCACATCTTTACCAACCACTAAACCACCTTACACCCGTGATACTTATCGCTACGAACACGAACCAGATTTGTTTTCATTAAATGAACAAAATCATCAAACTTTGAAACTATATGAAGAAAGACTGATTGCTGATAAACATCGCCGCAAAATGGGGGAAGTAACAGTTAGTAAACACGTGGAAATGGAAACTGCACGAGTATCAGTACCAGTAGAAAAAGAACACATTGTCATTGAACATTTTATTCCTGAAAATGCAGATAAAGAAGTGTTTAGTGGTGAAGCTGACTTTCATGAAGGTGAAGTAGCTCGTATGGAAGTTTATGAAGAAACCCCAGAAGTGAGTAAAGAAACTTTTGTGAGGGAAGAAATCACAGTAAAAAAAGTTGTTGAGAGAGAAACTTTTCAAACTCAAGATACTGTGAGAAGGGAAGAGTTAGATGTAAATTCACCTAACTTACCGGTTGAAGAAAGGTAATTAGGAGTTGAGAATTAATAATTCATAATTCACATATTGTGTTTTACATGGGTTTATAACTCTAATATTCTAAAATAAGACAAGATATTTTAGCCTTTAAACCTAGATGTGAAACTAGATTAATATTTTAAATATGAATCTAGAATTATGAATTACTAAATTTTTAAACAGTCTGCTTATGCGGAGTAATTGATTTTTGAATACATAAAGAACTTCCATCTATTGTGAGGTACACACCTAGCGGGTAAGACTTCTACAAGCTCAGTTCAAGAATGCCCGCACTAAAAGGATTTTATAATTACAGTTTGTATCTAATTTTCACTAAATATGCTGTACTGAAATAATACTGAAATAATATTTAATGAACAACGAACATAGCCATACTAATTTATCTTCCGTAAATCATCGGGTAGAAAAGGAAAAAATAACTATTCCTCTCTTGGAAGAAAGATTGTTAATAGAAAATAAAAAACACAAGATAGGAGAGGTAATTATTCGCAAAGAAATTGAAACGCAGATAGTTCCAGTTTCTGTAAGAAGGGAAAAATTGATTATTGAACAAGTTAGCCCAGAATATCAGAAATTAGCAGAAATTGATTTAATCAATAAGGAAACAACAGAATTTATTAGTTTGGAGAAAGATTTAATTGTTAATGGAGAATTTACTTCTGCTAAAGTTGCTAGTTTGCTTTTAAATGCAATCGCTCAAGAAGAAAATCATGGATGTCAGCAAATCAAAGTCACAGTTGTTGTAGAGAATGAGTACCAGCAGCAAAAGTATCAAGAATGGTTTAATCACTGCTCTAATTCTGCTTCTACTTCTTCCTCTTAATTCAATAGTGGGCAATGCCCACTTTTTTAATTGGGTTTTAATTGGGTTTAATTAAAAATTACTAGGTGTATATTGCCGACGACTATAGATAGCAAAACCTAAAACTAAAAATGTTAGAAAACCAGCTAAATATAAAGGATAGCTGTATGTTATTGGCTGAGATTGATTCACAATCACACCAGCAATTACAGGACCTACACCATTAGAAATACTTAAATAAGAAGCATTCAAACCTAGTACAGTTCCCTGTTCTTCGGGTTTAGCATTGAGAGAAATTAAGGTGCTAATCATCGGTTGGACTAAAGCATTAAACAGAGAAAACATAATACTAACTACAACAAAATAATTAATGTTAGCCCAAACAGGCATTAACATAAATGCTGAACTTCTAAAAAATAACCCCAAAAATAATATTTTCACAACATCAAATTTATTTTTAAGAATAGAAATTCCCCAAGTTTGCATAATTACTCCTAATGTACCAAAGGTTAAAAATAAAAGTGTTAATCCTTGGTTATTTTGGTCTAACACTTTTAAAAAATAGGGTTGAAAGGCATAGGTAAACATTGTAAAAGTTGTGCCAATTAAGAAGTTTATTAATAGGAGAATACCAATTCCTGGCATTGCTAAACCTTTAATTAAATTGCCTAAACCCAAATCAAATATATTACCCGGTTTTTGAATTTGCTTGTCTAAAGTTTCTGGTAAAAATAAAATAGTCATTAACAAAGCCACAAAAGCCACTAACCCTGCGGCCAAAAAAGCCGCACCAATAGAAATCTGCTGTGCAAATAAACTCAAAGCAGGACCTAATACAAAACCTAAACCCATCGCCGCCCCATAAATACCAAATGCTTGGGCGCGGTTTTTTGGGCTTGTGATATCAGACATCACAGCTTGAGTGACAGACATATTACCACCTGTGATACCATCTAGGAATCTGGCAAAAAATAGCACCCAAGCGGCTGTAGCTGTTCCTGCAATGAGGTTAGCAATTACAGTACCAGCTAAACTAATTATCAGTAAAGGTTTACGTCCAAATCTGTCTGATAGTTTCCCAATTACAGGAGTAGCAAAAAACTGAGCGACAGAGTAAGTCGAAAATAGTAAACTGGTGTGAAAATCACTCAATTCAAATTGTTTGCCATAAAGGTAGATAATAGGAATTAAAATTGTGAAACTGAGGGAGTTAACAAAGACAATTAAAGAAGTAATCCAAAAAGTACGATTCATAAATGATTAATCATCAATAGCTTTAGCTGTAGGTCTAAATTTAACTTTAGGTATTTTATCACTTATTAGGCTTTTATTTACCAGCCATGAAACTGAGATTAAAGAAAATTTTAAAAAAACAAAAATCGCAGATTATTCCTAGAGTTCATATTAAAAATAACAATGGTAAATTTGAGGTTATGGGTATGGGTGCGTGGCATTCATACTGGCGTGATCCCTACCATTTATTATTAACAATTCCCTGGTCTGGTTTCTTGGCATTGACATTTATTTTTTATATAGCTATTAATATGCTGTTTGCATTAGCTTATTTGTTGGGAGGAGATTGTATTGCTAATGCTAGACCTGGTTCTTTTCCTGATGCTTTTTTCTTTAGTGTACAAACTTTAGCTTCTATTGGTGGCACTATGTACACTCAAACCACCTATGGACATATTGTAGTTACTATTGAAGCGATAATTGGCTTGATGGGGCTGGCGGTAATGACAGGTTTAGCCTTTGCTCGTTTTTCCCGCCCAACTGTCCGTGTAATCTTTAGTAATGTGGCTGTAATTACTCCCTGTGAGGGACTACCAACTCTGATGTTTCGGACTGCAAATCAGCGTCGCAACATGATTTTAGAAGCAAAAATTCGGGTGTATTTTATGCGTGATGAGATTACAGCAGAAGGTGAATTTACCCGACGTATTTATGATTTACCATTAGTGAGACATCAAACACCTAATTTTTCTTTATCATGGTCACTTATGCACACTATTGATACTTCTAGTCCTTTACATGGAATGACACCAGATTCACTTTTTCAAACCCATTCTTCACTAATAATTTCCTTGAGTGGCATTGATGAAACTGTGGCGCAAGTAGTCCATGCACGCCATAATTATACGGCTAAAGATATTATTTGGAATAGTAAATTTGTTGATATTATCCACCAAACTCCAGACGGACATCGCTATATTGATTATGAATATTTTCATGATGTTTTACCTCTGTCAATGTCAGAGAAAGAACAGTAAAACCAAAAATATTTTAAGTACCAATTAGCATTAAAAAATTAACCGCCTATCTGGGAAGACAGGCGGTTTTTTATTTTGGTTCTTAAACAAAAATGCCGATTAAGTTGGTATTACAATGAAGAACCAACACCAGCGTAAGCACCATAGAAAAAGATACCTACAACTGTAATTACACCTAAACCTGCGATTGTAGCGACAACCCACAGGGGAATTCTTCCACCTCCAGACATTGTTCTCTTCTCCCTTAAAAAAAAATCAACAGAAAGTTAATGATGACGATTCCAGTTAGTTAAAGAAGTAACTGGAGAATAGAATCCCTAGAACAAAAATCAATAAAAGTCCCAGGTACAAAGAAGTACGGTTTAACTCAACCGGTTGTTGATTAGGATTAGGATTTCTTTCCATGATTTTCTCCTAGCGTTGAATAAACTGCATTGCTGCGATCGCACCCAAAAAGAAGACTGTAGGTACACCTAAAGTGTGAACCGCAAGCCATCGGACGGTAAAAATTGGATAGGTAACTGGTTGATTGATGTTATTGCCGCTTGCCATGATATCAAACTACTTATTGATAAATGTTTCTACTTGCTTCTTAGCTTCGTATCTGTTGCTTACAATGGGTACTTCTTGACGTACTTGAGTAAAATACTCGTTAGGACGGGGTGTACCAAATACATCATAAGCCAGTCCAGTGCTGACAAATAACCAACCAGCGATAAATAAAGCTGGAATGGTGATACTGTGAATTACCCAGTAACGGATACTGGTAACAATATCGGAAAATGGACGTTCTCCAGTGGTACCTGACATTTAAATTACTACCTTCGCAAAAACTACTATTGAGTTTATTATCCTACAAAGTTTAGAAAGAGTTACAAGTTGCAACGTTCTTCTCAGAAAAGGTTATCACCTAAGCGGCCTCTGATTGAGAGGTTACTTCTGCATTTGGATTATATTTAAGCAAAACCCCATGATCACCGATGATAAAACCTTGATCAGGGCTAAAAAATACAATCTTGTACAAATTAGCGGCTACTTCTTCTACATCACGATCTTTTTCCCAAGTTTGGCCACCATCACTACTGCGGAGTAAGTTACCACTACCACCACCAATCCAGATTTCCTCTGGTGTCCGATAGGCTAAGTCTAGTAAACCCCAGCTAGTTGCTAGTTCTGGGTATTCTACATCTAGCCATTCTTCGGGTGATTCGGGATCACTAAATTGCACTTGACCACCTCTTGCTAATAACCACAGCTGGCCGTTATCAGCAAAACCCATATTTTCTAAACGTCTAGAACTGTTACGGTTATGGGGTTCCCAAGCTTCCATACCTGGTTTCCAAAAGGAGTAAAAACTACCTTTGGCGGAAACAGCAATATATTTACCATCAGGCGATCGCTCTAAGTTCCGCATCACACCCACAGCAGCCTCTACCTGCGCCTTCCAGTTTAAACCACCATCTGTAGTTTTATAAATAGCTCCTACATCAGTCACCATCTCTGCCTCGTTTTCACCCAATGCTGTCACCATAATTGGGCTACCAGGCAATTTAGCACTTAGAGGTAAGTTAGACCAAGATTTACCCTCATCGGTGGTGTGTAGTAATACAGAAGGTTCACCAACTATCCAACCTTCTTTACCTGCAAAACTGACAGAATCAAACCGAGATTTTGGATCATCAACTGCTAATTCCAGAGGATGCCAAGTTTCACCACCATCATTGGTTTCCAACAGAGTCGCATTACCACCGACGATATAACCATGTTGAGGATCACCAGTAAAAGCAATGTCAAACAGTTTTTCCTCTGTAGCTACATTAATAACTTCCCAAGGATTAAACGTTGTTGAGGGAACTTTACTACAGCCAATACAGGCTAAGACGACTATTAACGCGGCAAATATTCCTTGCCATTTTTTAACAATTGAACGCATCAGTATTTTGTTAGTATTTATTGAAAATTGAATTAAGAAACAGGGAACAGGGAACAGATAATTTTTTATTCTCCCCCTCACCCACTCACCCACTCACCCCATCTCCCCGTCACCCCAAAGGAGATATTACTGTAAGCCGTAAAGACTGATAAAAAACAAGAATCCCAGGGCTAATGCGCCAAATATTAAGATGTTCTTTTGCCCTGGTGTGAGTTTGTTTACACCTAAGCCGTAGCTTAAATTTTCCTTGAAACCAGATGCTGTACCCGCAGGACCGATGTTAGCAAAAGCTACTTTTTTGGCCGTGCAAACTGGACACTTCCAATTGAGCGGTAATTCAGGAAAAGGTGTTCCAGCGGCAATATCATATTTGTCGTCCCCCTTCTCAGGTTCATAAACATAACCGCAGGCGCGACACTCATAACGGTCTAGCTCCTGAGTCTCAAGAGCTTCTTCAGCTTGTTCACTCATGGCTGGGTTCTCCTAGAGAGAAAATCTTAAAGATACGTTACAAATTATGACATAATTGTCAGACTTTTCTATAACAGTAATTTTATATGTGTACTCTCATTGATGATTGAATTAATGCAGTACCTAAAGCGACAACACACAGCATAAAATGATATTGGCCTTCAATGAGGACTTGGGGTGGGATAATGGAATTGTTGCGATCGCTCAATATTTCAGATTTAGAACCGTTTCTAGCTTAATAAAATACAATGCGCTCTGTGTCTAACTTGAGAATGTAAACTTTCTTGATATATTCTTTCTAGTAATTTGGCTCCATCAAAGTTCAAATCTCTAATAAATCGCATCTTTTTCTCTTTATTACTATTAATAATTTATCTTATCAATTTATTTTTATAATGTATAATTAATTTTGCATGGGTACTTAAAATTAACGCCATAATCCCTAGTTGGTAATTAGTAATTGATGAAAGAAAACCAGCCTGACCAATAATTCCTTAATATTACAAGTCCTTAAAATTATCCGTAATCGAATGACCCATTACCGATTAACTATTTTCATTATCTGGTCAATGACTGGAAACTTTTGATCAATAACTTCTTAATTGTTGACAAATTCCTCAATTTATCCACTTTATCAATCCCAAATTCACAATCTGAAATCTAGCTAAACTCACCTGTTCATAGCTGATGGGTTATTTATGAGATTGGAATATCTAATGATTATTTTATTCAATAATGGATAAACTCATGTAATCTGGTAAATATGAGAAAAATTTGCAAGAAGCTAAATTTTCTCTACTTACTTGCTTTTTTGATCAAATTCAGTTACAGTTGATACAAATCTGCTAATTTTTAGCATAACTACACACTTTCAGGGTTTTAACAGCTAATTAAACTCAAACAGGGTACAAATGGAGAAAAACAGAGTTTTTATCTCTTGTATCATTCATTTTAGTTGGTTTTTATTTTCACCGGAATCAAAATTTACTGCTTTTAACTCCCCTCTAATTTTTTTGAATAAAATTACATCTACTGTGTTTTTTTATAGCTAGTTGAGAATAATTTTTAATATGCTTGTAAGATTTGAGAGATTTTCTGCCTGTGAAAGTCAACCCTTGGATAGACAGACAAAAGTAATTAATGAGGATATTTATAATTTAGATTTAAGAAAAACTTAACAAATAAATCAGATGGTTACTAATATTACTACTTGGATTTTACCGATATTCATAAACTCAGTAAATACCAGTATTATCAGTATAAATCAAATACAAAATAAGAAGATTTAATTAGTGAAAAATAAACAATGTTGATCGGCATTAAGTATGTAAAATTAACTCAAAAAATCAATAAAATCAATTACATGGCTAACATTTTCATTGCGGATTCATTAATTAAAAACAATTCACTAAATGCTGAGATTTATAAAGAGATGAATTATTAACCGGAAAAACTTTCAAAAAGTAGAAGCTTATAGAAGAGAGAAATGTATTTAGCTACTAAAGTTTATTAACATCAAAATTAGTAACTAGAAACACCATTTCACATTTTCATCACCTTTGACAATCAAATCAAAACTTGAGCAAAGATATATGAAGAATTTTTTCTGTTCCGATTATTCCCGACAAGTAGGAGAAGAAATTATAGGTAGTGCTACCAACTACCAAACCTACATATTAGTAGAATGTCCCACCCCTTGGATGACAGAAGCATTTAATTCCAAATGGGTTCCCAAGAACTTACAAAAGTTAGCGAAAGAAGTACATCGTAGTAAACAACCAATTAGATTTTTATTAATAGCTAACGATGAATCACACAAAGTCCAAGAAACAACAGTATTGATTTATCACAAACCAGAAGGTTTAAGTAATAGCTATCAAAAGCAAGAATTTAAAGTACCCAATATAGAAAAAGTAGCAGAAGTTGTGGAGAAATGGTTATCAGGAGAACCACCCGATTATCAAATAGAAAATAATATCAACAGAGACATTTTAATTTGTACACATGGTAGTTATGATCAATGTTGTGCTAGATACGGAAATCCATTTTATTTTCAGGCTAAAAATACTATTTCTGACTTACAATTTAATCATATAAGAATTTGGAGATCCAGTCATTTTGGTGGACATCGTTTTGCACCCACAGCAATAGACTTACCGGAAGCAAGATATTATGGAAAATTAGATCAAGATTCTTTTAAATCTATTTTAACTAAAACTGGTGATATTCAATTTTTAGAAAAAGTGTATCGTGGTTGGGGAATTTTACCCCCTGCATTACAGGTTTTAGAAAGAGAAATAATATTTAGTCAAGGATGGAAATGGTTTGAGAACAAAGTAGCAGGTAAGATATTACAGCAAAGTTTAGATAACAATACAATTTTAGCAGAATTGAGTTTTGAAACTCCTGCTGGTGCTTTCTATGCTTATGAAGCTAAACTGGTAAAAGACGCAGTGAAAACCCAAGTTTTAAAGAGTTCTTGTCATGCAACCCAAGAATGTGTAGTTGTTAAATATGCAGTAGCTAGTTTGGGTTTAGTTGAGAGAAGAATTCCTAGTTATGCAAATAGTCATTAGTAGAAAATAATTATGGAGGGTTTATCAATGCTAAACCCCTACAAAAATTTATGACAATTAAAACAACATTTTAAATCATCTGTTTAGGAAAATAGCGATAAATTTCTTTACGGTGTAAAACTCTTTCAAAAATTAATGTTTCACCATCAAAAATAATTCCCAGACGATAATCACCTATACTAATACGATAAGCATTATCATATCCTTGAAGTTTTTTAATATTCGTTATTTCTAAAAAACTTGATATTTCGATGATTTCTTCAAAAGCAAACTTTTTAATAGACTCATAGTAAGGTGTACTTTTGAGTGCTTTAAGGTCTTTAATAAAACTGGGTAGATACTGGGTCTTCACTCTTTTTCTAATTCTGCTAATGCTTGATCAAAATTTAAAGGAGTTTCACTTTCTACTTCTTTCATTGCTAAAATAAGTCCTTCGTCTTCTAGTGCTTCTAGCAAGCGTAAGTATTCTTGAAAATCCATGACTACTTTTTTGATATTACCTTCAATATCAGTAATTAATTCCTCAGCAAAGGGATATTTATTAGTTTGTATTTGGTCTGTATTATTCATAGAGTTAATATATTACTTTTGATATTGTAGCATAATCCATTTTTTACCATCATCATGATATCACTACCGTCAAGAAATGATAGCGAAGCGTGGCGTAAGCTATATTTCATGGCTAATAGCGAAACTCAGCTAAAGCTGAATAAAGATTGATATTTATTGAGTCTATTTTAAGATATAAAATTGCTACATAAATTAATTACTAAAATATTATTCATAAGGATATTTTTCTACAAGTCTCTATTTGCTATCCCATTGCTCTATGGTTGGTCTATATAACCAATTATCAATTTTTTCTTCACTCACAAAACCTTTTAAAGAAGGATCTGGCCAAATGTGTAGTCTATCCAAGCAACCAACTTGTTGAGCAGCTATTTCAATATCGTTCCATTGCTTAACAAAATTTTCTGCCCAAGATTGCCTACTCATAATTGATTTTGCAAAATCTAGACCAGCCGCTAACATTCTTTTTCCATTTGTTCCTCTAGCGTTAATTGGTTCCCAAAAAATTACTTCTGGGTTAATTTTCATAAATTGATCTAAATTAAACTTAAAATTTTCTAAAGTCATCATAGGAGGGGTTGGAGCCATAGCTACATATAAACGACATTTGGCTTCATATCCTTTTTGCAATGCTTTGTATCTATCAGATGATAAAGGTGCTTGTGGTTCAATTTTTTTTAGTAATTCATCATCTATGCAAGGAATACTCATTCCTAGAGATATGTTTGGATTAATCAAGATATCCAGATCATTTTGCCATAACAATCCACGAGTTAAAACTCTTACATTTTTATTGTGTTTAATTAGAACTTCTAATGTTTTACGAGTAATTTCTGCTGTTTTTTTGTTTTGATATGGATCTGTTCCAGAGCAAAGCAAAATAACTCCTTTACCAGAAGGTGTTTCTTCCCACTTTCTTTTTCTTTTTAATATTTGATCTAATTTTTCAGGAACTTCTTCCCTAATGAATAGATACTTACCCCAGTCTAACTGAGGATTTTCTACACCTTTGTGATGTAATTTTTTTTGTTGAGTTCTAATACTTGGTGTTGAAGGAACGTAGCAAAATGTACATCCATGTAAACAACCAGAAGCGATATTAACTACATAATCACATAAACTCTTCTTGTTTAATGCACTTTTTTGTAGTGGATTGATTATTGTTTCAGTTCCAGTAATCATGATTTTATTATATGTTTATTTGTATCTTAGAAATTATTTAGGATATATAACCACGCATATTAAATAAAATTGGTTGTGGTGATACTTTAATTATATCCCCATTTTCTAATTTTTTACTATTTGTTTTTTTACCTTTCCTAATGACTTCTATCTCTTTAGCTTCTCTCAAGAAACTAAGATATTCAAAATATTGTTGTCTAGTTGCTGGATTCCTTTCCATTGTTTTATTGCATAAGTCTTGAAACGAAATTCCATTTGGACTATTATGTATAATTTTATCTAAATCTTTACTTAATCTATGGATGCAAGCCGTTTGACTATCTTGATTAATATCTAATTTTAAATCTAACTGATTATCTTCATAAAATAGTGCTGCTTTAAATCCAAATCCATAAATATCATAGTGATATTGATAATTTAAATTATTAAATTTCCAACTACCATCTTTCATTACTTCTAACGCCCTTAAATGATTACAGATATGAAATAAATAGTATAAAACTCTATCATTATTTTTAGGCATCATCGCAAAAGTAATTATTTTTTTCGCATTACCTCTACTTCTAAATAATCTCATGAATTCATTCCTAAATTCTGCTTGTTCTCCAAAAGTATCTAATGTTTGAAAATGATTTAAATCGAAATAGCCATCTGTTTCCAATACTTTTGCGAAAGTGTCTCTTGCTTGCCATTTTGGATCATAAATAAATCTTTTAATGAAATCAATCATAAATGTATAAATAATTTCTGATTTATTGAGATTATTTATTTTTCTAAAACTCTCCATAGAAACATCAGACCAACCAAAGGGGTCTAGAAAAAATAATGAATGTCCCTTTCTATTGTCAGCTTGAAAAATACAGTAATTCACTTTATTTTCAAACTCATCAGTAATAAACTCACACTGTTCTGTTCTTTCTCCAAATTCACTTTTAAAAGTGTGTTGTTGTTCATCAGATAATTGCTCTAATCCCGCTTGAGACATCGCAGCATTTTTTAAACATTCTAAATGTTCTTTTCTCTTATCTATAAAAATAAATTTAACATTTAAAGGATAAGTTCTTTCTGATTTTAAATAACCTTTTCGGACAGCATTAATTAAACGAATAGGTGAACCAAACCAAATACTATTCGACTCTCTATCATTGTAAATACCACCACCAGAAAAACCATCAATGATAGTAAAATTTGTAACGCCACGACGACCTGTACGGTGAAGTGTATAAATTAAATCCGTTACATATTGTTCTGTTAGTAGATGTTTAGTTTTTGTATGCTGTTCAATCTCAGGAATTGTTTTACCATCAGCAGACCACTTGGTATCAGAATTATTCACAATTGATTATCCTTGTTTTACACTTAGGCTCAAGATGATTGTGTAACTAATCTAAGATTATACAAATTTAAATACTTAGTGTGTATAAAAGGTACAAGTATTAGTTTTTTTAATATTCTTTGTACACTTGTACTTTTGTATATCAAACCTCTTACCCAAATCAAACCACCCACATCACAACCCCAAACGGTAAGGTAATAAAAGCGATATTCAAGAAAAATAAACAAAATAAATGACATCCATAGACACCAACAAACACAAAAAAGCCAAAGCCCTCAAACCCGGAAGCGTCCGCCCCGCCAAAGAACTCTGTAGCGAATGCGGACTATGCGATACCTACTATATCCACTACGTTAAAGAAGCGTGCGCCTTCATTACCCAAAGAATAGACGAACTAGAAACCACCACCCATAACCGCCCCCGCAACCTGGAAAACGAAAACGAACTATATTTTGGCGTACATCAAGAAATGATAGCCGCCCGCAAACAACAACCCATCGAAGGCGCGCAATGGACAGGAATAGTTAGCACCATCGCCATAGAAATGCTTAACCGGGGCTTAGTCGAAGGCGTAGTCTGTGTCCAAAACACCAAAGAAGACCGCTTTCAACCCATGCCCATCATCGCCCGCACCCCCGAAGAAATACTAGCAGCCAAAGTAAATAAACCTACCCTATCCCCCAACCTCTCCGTATTAGAAGAAATCGAAAAATCAGGAATGAAACGCCTATTAGTCATCGGAGTAGGTTGTCAAATCCAAGCATTACGAGCCGTCGAGAAAAAACTCGGACTAGAAAAACTCTATGTCCTGGGTACACCATGCGTAGATAACGTTACCCGCGCCGGACTGCAAAAATTCCTAGAAACCACCAGCAGTTCCCCCGAAACCGTGGTTAGCTACGAATTTATGCAAGACTTCCGGGTACATTTTAAACACGAAGATGGTTCAGTAGAAAAAGTCCCCTTCTTCGGCTTAAAAACCAACGTATTAAAAGATATCTTCGCCCCATCATGTATGAGTTGCTTCGATTACGTCAACTCCCTAGCAGACATAGTAGTGGGATACATGGGCGCACCCTTCAACTGGCAATGGATAGTAGTCAGAAATGATACAGGGAAAGAAATGTTAGAACTCGTCAAAGATCAACTTTACACCCAGCCAGTCACCTCCAAAGGAGACAGAAAAGCCGCCGTCCAACAAGGTATCAAAGCCTACGATGATGCAGTTACCTTACCCATGTGGGTAGCGAAATTAATGGGAGTCGTGATAGACAAAATCGGACCCCAAGGATTGGAATATGGGAAATTTTCGATGGATTCCCACTTTACAAGAAACTACTTATATGTTATGCGGAATCATCCAGAGAAATTAGAAGATCATGTACCGGAGTTTGCGAAGCGGATCGTAGCGCAGTATAAATTACCGGATTAAGAAATATTTCGCGCAAAGACGCAGAGGAGCAAAGGCGCAAAGATAATAAGAAGATACAAAGTTAAGAAGAAGGAGCAGAAGATGACGGAGAATGAAATAGCGACTCAGGTTGTTGATGCTGCGTATAAGATTCATACTAAGTTGGGTCCTGGGTTGTTTGAATCTGTGTATGAGACTGTTTTGGCTTATGAGTTGGAAAGTAGAGGTTTACAGGTAGCAAGACAACAAGCAATACCTGTAGTTTATGAAAGTGTTCATTTGCAGGAAGGGTTTCGGGCAGACATAATAGTTGAAAACAAAGTCATCATTGAAATCAAATCCCTAGACACCCTTCACCCCGTCCACAAAAAACAACTCACCACCTATCTCACCCTTGCCAATAAACGCCTTGGCTTACTCATCAACTTCGGTGAAGTCCTCATCAAAGACGGCATCAAACGCATAGCCAACAAACTTTAACCCTTCTCTTCCTTCGCGCCTTTGCTCCTTAGCGTCTCTGCGCGAAACTCTTCTTAACTTTCTCCCACAGCCTCAATAGCAGCCTGTAACGCCAAAGATACATGACTCCAATGTGTACCACCTTGGCAATAAACAATATAAGGTTCTCGCAAAGGGCCATCTGCTGATAACTCCAAGGTACTACCCTCAATAAAAGTCCCCCCAGCCATCACTACCTTACTTTCATATCCCGGCATCGCATCAGGAACAGGGTCTAAATAAGAACCAATGGGCGAATACTGTTGAATCGCTTTACAAAAGGCAATCAGTTTTTCCGCTGAACCTAGTTTAATAGCTTGGATCACATCTCCCCTTGGTGCTAAGGGTGCAGGGTTGACAGGATAGCCAAGTTTATCAAATACATATCCTGTTAAATATGTTCCTTTCATTGCTTCCCCTACCATTTGGGGGGCTAAAAATAATCCTTGGAAGAGGAGGCGGTTTTGATCAAAGGTTGCCCCTCCTTCACTACCTATTCCTGGGGCTGTGAGTCTACAAGCTGCTGCTTCTACTAGGTCGGCTTTTCCGGCTATGTATCCTCCGGCTGTGACTAATGTCCCACCAGGGTTTTTGATTAATGACCCGGCCATCAGGTCTGCACCTACGTGGGTTGGTTCTTTGGTGTCTATAAATTCTCCGTAGCAGTTGTCAACGAAACATACGGTGTTGGGGTTTTGCTGTTTGACGATTTTGACAATTTTTTCAATGTCAGCTATGGAAAGGCTAGGTCGCCATGAGTAGCCGCAGGATCTTTGAATTAAAACTAGGCGTGTATTATCTTTAATTGCGGTACTTAAAGCTGCCCAATCTATTTTTCCTTCTGGGGTTAGTTCTAGTTGGCGGTATTTTATGCCAAAATCAATAAGAGAGCCTTGGTTTTGACCACGCAAGCCAATGACCTCTTCCAGAGTATCGTAGGGAGAACCGACAACTGCTAACATTTCATCCCCAGGACGGAGTACGCCATATAGCGCACAGGCGATCGCATGAGTTCCTGAAACAATCTGTACTCTCACTATGGCGGCTTCTGCTCCCATCACTTCGGCAAAAACCTGGTCTAAGGTTTCTCTCCCTAAGTCATCATGTCCATAGCCGCTAACACCTGCAAAATGGTGCGCTCCCACACGATGATGACGAAAAGCATTCAGAACTCTTTGAAGATTTTGCTTGACCTGAGTGTCAATAACATAAAAAAATTCTAATAGTGCCTGTTCTGCTTCCCGCAGCTGATCTATGCTGTTCATTGTTTCCTCATTTAAAAAAATAATCTAAATATGCGGATTCTCAAATCACGCAGATTAGGCTGGACAATTCCTATAAAGGTTACTGCATGACAATTGCTACCTCAACTAAACCTCAAATTAACTGGGTAAATACCCTATTCTTCATCGTTCTGCACATCGGTGCTTTATTTGCCTTTGTTCCTGGTAACTTTAGCTGGAAAGCCGTTGGTGTTGCACTATTCCTCTACTGGGTGAGTGGTGGTCTAGGTGTGACTCTGGGTTTTCACCGTCTCGTTACCCATCGCAGTTTTCAAACTCCTAGATGGTTGGAGTATTTTTTAGTTTTCTGTGGTACTCTTGCTTGTCAAGGTGGACCAATTGAGTGGATAGGAACACACCGCATTCACCATTTACATTCTGATACCGAGCAAGATCCCCATGATTCTAATAAGGGTTTTTGGTGGAGTCACATCGGTTGGTTAATTTTTCATTCTCCCTCACACGCTCAAATTCCTCGCTTTACAAAAGATATTGCGGAAGACCCAGTTTATCAGTTTTTACAAAAATATTTCATTCTCATCCAGGCTGCTTTGGGTGTAGTTTTACTACTCTTGGGTGGTTGGTCTTTTGTTATTTGGGGTATTTTTGCCCGCATCGTTTGGGTTTACCACTGCACTTGGTTGGTTAACAGCGCTACCCATAAATTTGGCTATCGCAGTCATGAATCTGGAGACAGATCCACTAATTGTTGGTGGGTTGCTCTGTTAGTATTTGGTGAAGGTTGGCATAACAATCACCATGCTTATCAATACTCTGCTCGTCATGGTTTGGAATGGTGGGAAATTGATGTAACTTGGATAACTATTCAATTACTCCAACTGTTCGGTTTAGCTACCAATATTAAACTGGCAGAGAAAAAAGCATAACGCATAATTTATGTCGAAAGTCAATAGTTTTATGACTTAATTTCGGTTATAAAACTGTTGGCTTTTTGTGTGTAACTAGGGCTTGCTGAATAAATCTCAAAACATTACAGGTAAACGATTTTAGCGATTTTGACTTTCAAAAAATGCAAGCTTTGATGAGGTGAGAACTGAAAAACCTTGCATTTAATTCCTGCTTCAAGGAAAAATAGTTCCCATCCAACTCTTGAAACTGTCACCTGTCACCTGTCACCTGTCACCTGTCTCCACGACAAGACTTTATCAGCAAACCCTAACTACAGCAATTCAAAATTCGAATCTTTGTTATCTTGAATTTTGAATTTTTATCTACCCTAAGTTGCTCTTAGGTTGCTATAATCTCAGAAATTAATGTTACAAAACTTTGCTGTAAACTCATTTTTATATTGAATTTGCAGCCCAGTCTGTTGTTTTTTAGGTATTCATGACTACATCACTGATCAAAGACCAGGAGAATTTCGTCTATGCAGACCTTAGTAAAGACGAAATCAAACTAAAACATATCATCAAAAGTTTACCCAAGGAGTGTTTTCAGAAAAATAGCCGCAAGGCATGGACAACAGTATTTTTAAGTTTGTCTATGGCCGCACTAGGCTATTATTTTTTGGCAATTTCGCCCTGGTTTCTTCTCCCCCTAGCATGGATTTTTACAGGAACTGCTTTAACAGGATTTTTTGTTATTGGTCATGACTGCGGACATCGTTCTTTTTCCAATAGTCGTTGGGTAAATGATGTTGTTGGTCATTTTTTCATGATGTTTTTAATTTACCCTTTTCACAGTTGGAGAATTAAACATAATCATCACCATAAACATACCAATAAACTTGATGAGGATAACGCCTGGCATCCCATCAGACCAGAAGTTTTTGAAGGTTGGGACACAACCAGACAGTCTGCTTTTCAATTATTTATGCAGAAGCGTTTGTGGTGGGTAGGTTCTATTGGACATTGGGCTGTTGTCCATTTTGATGCTCGCAAGTTCCAAGAAAAAGACCGAGCTAGTGTTAAATTATCTGTGGCTGTAGTTATCGCTTTTGCAGCTATTGTTTTCCCAACTTTAATTATTACAACTGGTGTTTGGGGCTTTATTAAATTCTGGTTTATTCCTTGGATGGTTTACCATTTCTGGATGAGTACCTTTACCATTGTTCACCACACAATTGCAGATGTTCCTTTCAAAACTGCTGATAAGTGGAATGAAGCTATGGCACAGTTATTTGGAACTATCCACTGTGATTATCCCCGCTGGGTAGAAGTGCTTTGTCACGATATTAATGTTCACGTTCCCCACCATATTTCTACTGCAATACCTTCTTATAATTTGCGGTTAGCTTACGACAGCATCAAGAAAAATTGGGGTGAGCATCTTCATGATGAACTAAAATTTTCTTGGGGTTTGATGAAGCAAATTACTAACGAATGTCAACTTTATCAAACTGACATTGGTTATACAACTTTTGATGAATATTACTCTCAGAAATAATTTTCTGATTTATAAAAAATGATTTAATCAAATCTCTTTTTAAATCATTTTTATTAATGTCTGCATCATTTGGTGGGAATTACCCACCTGACAATTTTATTCTTTCCCAAAATTACAAATTCCAGTGCAATTAGATTCAGTTCAATTCAATCAAAATTCTGTGCTTAAATCTGCTCAGGATGAAGAAAAACTTCCGTTTACTCTCGCAGATTTAAAAGCTGCTATTCCCGCTGAATGTTTTCAGCCTAATGTAGCTAAATCTCTCTATTACTTTTTCCGTGATGTTGCTATTGTTGCTGGTTTATATGCACTAGCAAATTATTTAGATTCTTGGTATTTCTGGCCAATTTTCTGGGTAATGCAAGGAACTATGTTTTGGGCTTTGTTTGTGGTTGGCCATGACTGCGGACACCAATCTTTTTCTAAGCATAAATGGTTAAATGATTTGGTTGGTCATCTTTCCCATATTCCCATTCTTGTGCCTTATCACGGTTGGAGAATTAGCCACAGAACTCACCACAAAAATACTGGCAGTATAGAAAATGATGAAAGCTGGTATCCTCTAAGCGAATCTCAATATCAAGAATTACCTTGGTTACAAAAAGTAATTCGCTATTATCTGTTTTTGCCACTAGCTTATCCCATCTATTTGTTTCAACGCACTCCTGGTAAAAGTGGTTCACATTTTGACCCCAGAAGTTCGCTGTTTAAACCTTCTGAAAAGTGGGATATTATCACTAGCACTACCCTATGGATTTGTATGGTAGGTTTGTTAGGTTTTCTTACTTACCAATGGGGTTGGATGTGGTTAATTAAATACTACGCTGGGCCTTACATTGTGTTTGTGATTTGGTTGGATTTGGTGACTTATTTACATCACACTGAACAGGAATTACCTTGGTATCGTGGTGATAATTGGACTTTTTTGAAAGGTGCAATTTCTACTATTGATAGAGATTATGGGATTTTTAACCATATCCATCATGATATCGGTACTCATGTTGCCCATCATATCTTTTTGAATATGCCTCACTATAATTTGTTGAAGGCGACGGAGGCAATTAAACCTGTGATGGGTGATTATTACTATAAGTCTGATGTTCCTATTTGGAAGGCATTATTGCATTCTGCAAAGGTTTGTCGTTTTGTTCCAGATGAAGGTGCAAAGGTTTATCACACTTATGAGCATGAGACTGTGAAATAATTTCTCGATTGTTTGATGTTGATTAAGTCCGCAAGTGCGGGCTTTTTTTTGTTTCACGCAGAGACGCAGATAGAAGCAATTCATGGCTTATTTTAGTTATTTATGTGTTTACTATTAATTATTTTTTGAGCGTAGTTAATATATTTTTGATAATCAATTATCTTTTCTTGTGCTGCGGCATAATTAGGATGAGATATTGGTACTGTTTTCAACATTTCTATGGTTTTTTGCCATTCTTTACCTACCTGATACCATTCTGATTTTGTGTTTGCAGTTCTCGTTAGTTGGGCAGCATTTTTCGCTAATTTAAGGGCTTTTTGAAAGTTATCGTCTGTTGTATTATGAGATGATTGGGAATGAGTAGATGGTTTTTTCGTACCTTTCATTTCTGTTAATCCCATACTACCGCGCAATCTATCCATCTCTACATCTACAGAATTATTATTATCATTTGTTAGGTTAGTTTGTGTGTTATTTAGTGAGGGTGAATTTTGTTCTTTGTTGGAATTTTCTAATGATACAAATAATAGCCTTCTTTTAAATAAGAAATCAATTTGGTAAAGTAAAGCTACAGTGATAATCCAAATACTTCCAAATATTACTGTGATGGTCTCTTGAAATTCCGTATAAAACTCAACTGATTGATAAAGGTTTAGATTAGAAATAGGAAAGAAGATTATTATAAATAAAAAAGATATGAGTGTTGATAAAACAATGGCCATCCAACCATACAAACCTTCCCATATACTAACTATTCCTGGCATGAATACCTGGGTCTTTCCTATTTCTGGGGCTTGAATACTAGGGAAAAATTTACCAATGATTACATGAAAGATGTGATGGGTAAAAGTGATCACAAAAATAGGAGATATAACTGCCAAGATTGAAAATATGATCAATAATTCTGGACTATTTGTAAAAGACGCGATTTTAAAGCCTAACTCCCCAGTATTTGTAAATACAAATGCAATAACTCTTAAAAATAACGCTATAAATAAGGCTTTTAACCAAGAATTAGGATATGGAAACCAGATAGGCCATCTGTATTTTTTTGGAGTTTGGTTACCCACTTTAGTAGTATTCAGTTTAGTCATATATAGCACTAAAGACACCATACCAAGACTAACATAGTTTATACAAGATGCAATGTAGTTGACAGTGATTTAAACTATTTACAAAAATCTCACCTATTTAAAACCTTCCATTCCCCTGAATAATATGCTTCACAGTGGTTAAGGTTTCCAAACTAATAAACCCTCTGCGGTGTCCTTTTTGATTAGACATTCCTAAAAATACCGCATCACCCCGTGAGGAATTACGGGCAAATCGGGGAGAAGCATTAATATAAGTAGATGCGCTATTTACCCCTAATGCAAATTGCCGACTTTCTTGATAGGAATCTGTAACAATAGAATCAGCATGACCGCTACTATATTGATTAATCCAGGCGATCGCATTATCTAAACTATCTACTAATTTAAAAGCTATAGTTTTGTTTAAGTATGGTGTTTCCCATTCTCCTTCTTTTGCTAATTGCAGTTGGGGAAAGGCTTCTACTAGTTCCGCATCTCCTTTGAGTTCAAAACCCTTCTCTGTTAAACTATTCCACAACACAGACAAGGAAGATGGTAAAGCTTGACGATGGATTAAAACTTTTTCAATGGCATTTACCGGATCTGGTTCACTTTCGTGGCTATCCAAAATCATCCACCTAACCATCTCTAAACTACCATTGAGCGACCAATAAAGATAACAATTTCCCATTGCAGACTTTAACACGGGACAGGTAGCCTGTCTAACTACCTGCTGAATTAAGCTAGAACGTCCATAGGGTATAACTAAACTTAAATATTGATCTTGGGTGACTAAATCCCGTAAAGAAGTACCATGTTCAGTGGTGACTAATTCTATACAACCTGTTGGTAAACCTACTTCATTAATAGCAGTTTGTAAAACTTCGGCAATGATAGCATTGGAATGACTCGCTTCTGCACTACCTTTGAGGATGACACTGTTACCAGTTTTCAAACAAAAACCCGCAGCGATCGCCCCTAACTCCGGAAACGCCTCATAAATAAATCCAATTACACCCAAAGGCATTAACTGGAGATAACTTTGAGAATCTTCCTGTTGATAATCAGCAATTCTCACCTTTCGCAAGGGATCTGATAATTCTCCCAAGCGTTGGAGAATCTCCACAGTATTTTCTAACCTAGAAGGTGTTAGCTTTAACCAATCTAAAATTAATTCTGGTACTGCCATTTCTCGACTAGCTTCCAGATCCAAGGTATTGGCTTCGAGAATATCGTCAAGAGAATTGTTAAGTGCTTCCGCCATTGCCAGCACAGCACGACTTCTATCTGCCCCTTTAGTAGTTCCTAACTTCAGGGAAGCTTGATAAGCGCGTTTGGCACTGTTCATTGGTTCGGGACAATCATCAAAAGCTTCAACAGTCATCCGATTTTAGATTTTAAATTTTGGTTTTACCCCACAGATAAATCTGGGGGTTTGAGGATTTTGGATTTTTCATTGGCATCATTGGCAATTGATTCCACTGATAAATCCAGGGTCTTGTACCATCTGGGAACTAAGGTTTATTTAGTTAACGTCTATAGGTTAACCAAACCATAATTGCTGGCAAAATAGCTAACACTACCGCTACTAACGCCCAAGCAATTATACTCGAACCATTTGCCAAGCGTAAGGCTAATGGCAACCATATAATCACTAGCACGAAAATGATCCCTAAAGCTATCGGTAAATAACTTTCTGCCAAGCGTGGCTGGATCAAGTTCCAATTTTTTCCTGTCCAACGCCAAGCCCGTTTATAAGGATAGGTGGTAGACAACTGTTCCAGTGCATAACCATCATCTTCGACGACGAAAATCTGCTGACAGAGATCGCAACCAAATGCTTCTGTCAGGGTTATGGGAACTAACCGTCCCCGACGACGACAAGGACAGATATAGTCAATATTTAAGTCTATTTTTTCGGGTTTTTGAGATGGCACAAGCAATCTAAATAACTTGAGCAAGTTTTTGTTAACAGTTGTGGGTGTGAGCGGAAATACCAAAAATTACTCTTGGGATTACCTATTTCAACAAGTTCGCTGAGTTGGTTAATTTTCCTTCTCATCTCATTTATGTTGAATCTCACCACACTTAGCATTATCTCTAGTATATTTCTGCAAGCATTGTAGCCGCTATTTTTAATTGGTCATTAGTCATTGGCAATGTTACAGCAGATTCGAGGTAAATGAGGTACAAACATTAATCTAAAAGTCCTTGCTAGTAAGCATTTTAGGGCTGAATGCTGACTGCTGCTGTAATATTGCTTCTGAATGGTAAGAATTAATTTCAGTTAATAAAAACTTCAGGTCTGTGAAAATACTTTTTCTTCACAGACCTGAAACTTAATATTCTTCTTATCCTCAGAGCGGGTGATGGGATTCGAACCCACGACATCAACCTTGGCAAGGTTGCGCTCTACCACTGAGCTACACCCGCAAACTCAACACAATATTCAATATCTCAGATTTCTTTAGGTTTGTCAACCCCTATTGGAAATTTTTTTGAAGGCAGGGGGTAATGGGGAGGATGAATAACCCAATTCCCAATGCCCAATACCCAATTTCTAAACTACTTCTGACTGCACAGAACTCTTGATTGATGCTGGTAGAGACTGAGCATTACTAGGATAAGATTCTGCCAGGTTAGAATTTAATTGACGCATGAGGCTGGCCATTTCTATGGCGTTCATCGCATAATCCCAGCCGTGGTTACTCTTGATTCCGGCTCTTTCCAGCGCTTGCTGCATGGTATCTGTGGTCAAAATTCCAAAAATTACGGGTACACCTGTTTGGAAACTGGCCGCTGCAATACCTTTGGCAACTTCAGCGGAAACATAATCAAAATGGGGTGTCTGTCCCTTGATGACCGCACCTAAACAAATTATGGCATCATAACGATGGGAGAGTGCCAATTGACGAGCTACTGTAGGAACTTCAAAACTACCGGGAACCCAAACATAATCTACTTGATCCCCTTGGGGATCAGGATCTATACCGTGACGTTTTAGGCAATCTTGACATCCTGCTACCAGCTTCATGGTAACTAAATCATTAAATCTACCAATCACCAAAGCAAACCGCAAAGGCTCTGTTTGGGTAAAAGTTCCCTCAAAAACTGCCATAACTGCCTCTTTTCACTATAACTTCTTAGCTAATCTTTTCTGGATGCAATATGGAAGAGCAGGAAAGCAATTATCAGGACGGAAACAATCACAAGGATATTTTTGCTTCTGAGTCCTGTTAACTTGATTATCCTGCTCCTCTGGTTTTTATGTTATGTGTTAGTGCCTGATTACAGCCGTACTCTAAACCACAAAAAAGTTTAATACACCAACTAAAAGCACTAGGACAATCCAAACTCCAGAACCAACCCAAAGCAATTTTTTGGATTCACCCCAGTTTTGAGGAGTTGCATAAGCAACAGGAACACCCACAACTAGAACAAAGGACATTAGAACTAGAGATACTAAAGCAGCTTGAAATACTATACTCATTTTTACTTTTCCCAACACGGCGAAATCGTTACTTTACCCAAGGCTGTCAATATTATGATCAACAGACTGGATTGATCATTAACCTATGTAAACTCACAGGTTCTCTTGATCAATTAATATTTTACGTCTGGTTTGTAACAGTTGCTCAATTTCAGTGATCAGAAGTCAGGGGAGAGTGGGAGGTTAATAAACTAATTACCAATTACTGATGACCGATGACCAATTACTAATTACCTATTACCTAACCTATGGATTTAATTCTTTGTCACACAACTGCTGATTTTGATGCTCTCGGTGCTGCTGTGGGGTTAAGTTGCCTCAAGCCAGGGAGTAAGATTGTTTTAACTGGGGGAGCGCATCCACCAGTACGGGATTTTTTGGCTTTGTATCGGGATGAGTTTCCTTTAATTGAAAGGCGCTCTGTCAGTCCTCAAACTATTCGCTCTTTAATGGTTGTAGATACTCAACAGCGCGATCGCCTGGGTAAAGCAGCTGAATGGTTTAATTTACCCAATGTGGAGGAAATCATAGTTTATGACCATCATTTACAGCAAAATAGTGATATTCCTACCACAAATTTATATATTGATCAGGTAGGTGCTACTACAACTTTAATGGTAGAAGAACTACAAAAACTTGGTATTTCTTTGACTTCTGCTCAAGCAACAGTAATGGCTTTGGGAATTCATGTTGATACTGGTTCTTTAACTTACAACCAATCTACTCCTAGAGATGCTTTAGCTTTGGCTTGGTTAATGCAGCAAGGGGCAAGTTTATCTGTAATTTCAACTTACCGTGATCCTGGTTTATCGCCCCAATTGCAACAATTATTAACTAAGGCATTGGACAGTTTAGAATATGTATGTCTGCGGGGATATACAATTGCTTGGGTGACTTTGAGAACGGATGAATTTGTCCCTGGTTTATCACATTTAGTTTCAGAGTTGGTTGAGTTAACAGAAATTGACGCAATTTTATTAGGTCATAAATACTGTTTAGAAAATGGAGAATTAAAGTTAACTGTAATTGGCAGAACCCAAATTCCTCAGACAAATCTGAATCTTTTATTCCAAGCTTTTGGTGGTGGTGGACATTCCCAAGCTGCATCTTTGAATATTCGTACTTCTGAACCACAATCAGTTTTACAAGAACTTTTATCAGGATTAAAATCACAAATTCCCCATCCTCCCACAGCTAGAGATATCATGTCATCTCCTGTGCGAACTATTCGCCCAGAAACAACTATTTCTGAAGCGCAGAGAATTTTATTACGGTATGGACATTCTGGTTTATCCGTGGTTAATGATCAAGGAAAATTAGTAGGGATCATTTCTCGACGTGATTTAGATATTGCTTTTCATCATGGTTTTAATCATGCCCCAGTTAAAGGGTATATGAAAACTAATTTAAAGACGATTACACCAGATACTACTTTACCACAAATCGAATCTTTAATAGTTACCTATGACATTGGACGTTTACCAGTTTTAGAAAATGATAATTTAGTTGGTATTGTAACAAGAACAGATGTTTTAAGGGAATTATATCAAGCTGATGTAGCAAATAAAAAAGGAGACAAGAAAGGTGAAAATAGAATTAATTTACCGCAATTACAAAATAAATTAACTCCCCAACTTTGGCAGTTATTAAAAATTGCATCTCAGGAAGCGGAAAAACGAGGTTGGCATCTTTATTTAGTTGGTGGTGCAGTGCGGGATTTAATCTTATCAGAAGCTGAAAATGGAACTTTAATGATTAATGATATTGATTTAGTTGTTGATGGTTTTCATCGAGCAGCAGATGTGGGTGCAGGTGTGGAATTAGCGAAAGCATTACAAGAAATTTATAAAAATGCTAGGTTGGAAATTCATGGTGCATTTCAAACTGCGGCTTTATTGTGGCATAAAGATTCAGAATTAGATTCTTTGTGGGTAGATATTGCCACTTCGAGAACTGAATTTTATCCTTATCCCGCAGCTAACCCAGAAGTGGAAGCTAGTTCTATTCGCCAAGATTTATATAGGAGAGATTTTACTATTAATGCAATGGCGTTAAGGTTAACTGTTCCGAGAAGTGGTGAATTGTTAGATTTTTTTGGTGGTTTTTTAGATTTACAAGCCAAGCAAATTAGAGTTTTACACGCTAATAGTTTTATTGAAGATCCGACGAGAATTTATCGCGGTGTCAGGTTTGCTGTGCGGTTTGGATTTACTTTTGAGGAGGAAACAGCAGAATCTATTAGTTATGCTATTAATAGCGGAGTTTATGAACGAACAACTCAGGAAAATATCAGGACTCCGGCTTTACAAACTCGGTTAAAAACGGAATTAAAATATATTTTAGAAGCACCATATTGGCAATCTGCTTTACAGTTATTAGATGAATTAGATGCTTTGCAATGTATTCATTATAGTTTAAAGTTAAATAAGGATATTTTGCGAAAATTACGTTTATTAGATATATGTTTACGCAGATTTGACAAACAACAAAGTTTAAATCATTGGCAAATGCGGTTAGAGTTATTAATTGCTCATTTAGCACCACAATATCGCGCTAAGGTAGCTAAGAATTTGCAATTAGCTGATGATAGTATTATGAGATTAAAGAAATTAGCTGATCGGCAAAATGAGGTAATTACATCATTGCCAAATTGTGATTTATCTAGTCAGGTTGTACATTTTTTGAAAAAATATGATTTACAAACTTTGATTTTAATTGCTTTACAAAGTCAGAGGGAAGTGAGAAATAAAATTTGGGTTTATTTAACTAGGTTAGCAAATGTACAACCTTTGTTAAATGGTAATGATTTAAAACAGTTGGGTTATAAACCTAGTCCTATTTTCAAGCAGATATTAGATGATTTATTAAAGGCTACTTTGGATGGGACGATTAAGGATAAGGATGAAGCAAGGGAGTTTTTAGCTAACAATTATCCTCAGTAGTCAAATACCCTCTAACCCTTTAATTCTGAAATTAGTTAATTCTTTATGTGCTTATCCAAAATATCATCATATCATTACATAATCCTGATAATTATATGTTACTTTTGTAGTTATATATATGAATAATTATTTTCTCTTTGCAAATGAATAGGGTGATAAACCGTTACTTTTCATTATTAATATGGGTAGCTTTTGTATTTAGCCTGACGATATTTCCCATTTATTCGACTTCTGTTTATTCTCCAAAAACAAGTTCTTTAACTACAGAAGTTCGTGGTGTTTGGCTAACTAATGTAGCTAGTGGTGTGCTGTTTGTACCATGGGGAGTTGAACGAGCAATTAGTCAATTAGCTGCTTTGAATTTTAATACTATTTATCCGGTGGTGTGGAATAGAGGTTTTACCTTTTATAAAAGTAATTTTGCCAAAAGGGTAACTGGTATTAAAACTCAGCCTTTTCTAGATTTTATGAATGGAGGAAATGATGTTTTAAATAGGATAGTTAGGTTAGCTAAAAATCATGAGATGAGTGTAATTCCTTGGTTTGAGTATGGATTTATGACTCCTCCTAATTCTGCATTGGCAAAGTTACATCCTGAATGGTTAACCAGTGGACAAAAAGGGATAAATTCTGTTAATGAAAATCTACCTGAAGAAATTAATAATAATGGTGTTTTTCATAAGCAGTTATGGTTAAATCCTTTGCATCCCCAAGTACAAGAATTTATTTTGGGGTTAATTTTAGAGGTGGTAAAAAATTATGATGTGGATGGTATTCAAGTTGATGATCATTTTGGAATGCCTGTACAATTTGGTTATGATACTTTTACGGTTAATCTATATCAAAAAGAACATTTAGGTAAAAATCCACCAGCTGATAATTTTAACGTGGAATGGATGCGATGGCGGGCAAATAAACTGACTGATTTTATGGTGAGAATTAATCAAACTGTAAAAAAAATTAAGCCTGATGCTAAAATTTCTCTTTCTCCTAATTCTCAGTATTTTTCCTATAAATACTATTTACAAGATTGGGAAAATTGGGTAAATAAAGAGTTAATAGATGAATTGATTTTACAGGTTTATCGAGATGATAAAAGATCATTTATTGCAGAGATTGAAAAACCTGCGGTAAAATTAGCTATGTCTAAAATTCCTGTGAGTATTGGTATTTCTACGGGAACTTTAGTTAGTCCTGTAGATATTGCAAGTATTCAAGAAAAGGTGCAACTTGTCAGAAAACATAAGTTTTTGGGAGTTTCTTTTTTCTATTGGGAAAGTTTGTGGGGTTATATTTCTCCCGAATCACCACAAAAAAGACGCAATGCTTTTTTAGAGATGTTTGCTAATAAAGCTGTGAAACCTGTGAAGTTGAAACTCATACAATCTGAATCTGTAAAAGCAAGAAAATATAATGCAATTAGTAACAAAAAAAGCTCAAAAAAATAACTTGATTAAAATTAAGCTTTTAATTTTTACATCACTTTGGAGTGTTTCTATTTTAGGTGCTTTTATTGTCAGTTTAGTAGTAGTGGAAATTGGTGAAAAACCTGATGTGGAAGTTTTAGAAGCTGCTATCGGTGCATTAGTGATTGCTCTTCCTCAATCTTATCTTCTCAGAGGTAAAATTTTACCTTTAAGTTGGATCGTCTCCACTATGCTAGGTTGGGTACTCATCACCGTTATGGGTGTAGGTGCAGTTGGTTGGTTTGTCTTATCCACAAAATTTTTATCCTTCCGCATTTTTTATGGAATTATTTCTGGAGGTATTGGCGGCTTAGTCATTGGCATGACACAATGGTGGTTAGCAATTCCCCCTTCAGTTTGCTGGGGATGGTGTTGGATGTTCTTGAGTTCCGCAATTTGGGCGATCGCACTCAGTTTTGGCTCGGTTATAGGTGTGATTTTTTACAATTCAACAAACTTGTTTTTAGGCGAAATTATTGGTTTAGCTTTTACATGGCTGGTATTTAGCATCCTCACAGGCATCAGTGCTTACAAATTATTTAAGTAATATAAATTGTTCACCGAATGAAAATAATAATTGATTGTTGGTAAAATATATTAAGAATTGTAATAATTATGAAAAGATTTTCAGTTTATAATTCAGAATATGCAAAAATCTTAAAACATTCTTGATAAGAACTTCAGTATTTTACTACAAAAGCGAGATATATTATTTTTACTTGCAACCAACATAAAAGCTAAATTTACTCTCATAAACTAGCCGAAATTGCGGCGAAAAAATAGATATATATGTGTGTTAAATCTGAGCAAAACTTAGCTTCCAAAGCTAAGAAAAATTTGTCACCACAATTAATATCGAGAGAGTTGGATTAAACCAGCAATAAAAATCATCAATATACAAATTATATCTCATGAAAAGCATGAAAATGAATCCAGTTAAATTATCCAAATTATCAAAATCAGTATCCCCAAAAATACAGAAAATACCACAATTTTTTTTCGGTACAGAACCAGATGAAAACAGCAGTAGTGAGCAATTTCTCCTGAGTATGTATGATTCTGTGCAGACATCAATATTTATTGTGGATGTTTTAGAAGATGGTGATTTTTGTTATTTAGCTATTAACCCTACCCATGAAAGATGGTTAGGTATTTCTTCAGAAGAATTGCGAGGTAAAAAACCAGAAGATATACTTCCCCCTGTAGATGCGGCAAAAGTGCGTCACCATTACAGTGAATGTGTGCAGTTTGGGAAAACAATTTCCTATAAACAATGTTTGCAATTCCAAGGTGTAAATACTTGCTGGAGTACAACTTTAACACCATTAAAAAATACAGAATTTAGAATTTACAGATTAATTGGTACTAGCACTAATATCACACACTCGAAGTTAGCAGAACCAGTAGAATTACAAAAGCAGGTTCAATATTTAAAAGAACAAATAGAACTACAAAAGCAACATTATACATTACAGTTACAGCAAATAAAACAATCTCATGATTTAGTCAGAAGAATTACAGAACAAATTCGTGATCAGGTAGATATTAATCAATTGTTGCAAACAACTGTTGATGAATTATCAAATTTATTAAATCTAGAACGATGTCAAATCGAACTTTATAATCATAATCAAACTTTAGCTACAGTTAGCTATGAATATAATCCTCAATTATTTTATTCCCAGGAATCCACTAGACAGGTTGCAGAATTTCCAGAAATTTATCAAGCACTATTACAAAAACAGCCATTACAATCAGTGGAAATTGTACCTAGAAATAATTTACAAATACAAATTATTTCCCAACTAGGTTATCCCATTTTTGATGCACAGGGAAGTTTAGGTAATATTTGGTTAATTAAATCTACAGAGGAAAAGTTTAATGATTTAGAAGTTTCTTTAGTTCAGGAAGTAGCTAATGAATTTGCGATCGCCATTAGACAGTCCCAACTTCAGGAAAAAACCAAATCACAACTCAAAGAATTAGAAAAAAGAGAAAGACGGAAAAATGAGTTTTTAAAAACCCTTTCTCAAGAACTGCGAACTCCAGTTACTAATATTAATCTTGCTGCTCAAACGCTAGAAAACCTACTCACATCATCAGGTATTCTGGATCTAGAATTAGTACCCCAACTTTTACAGATTTTACAGAACGAATGTGGAAGAGAAAGTAAATTAATTAATGATTTGCTGACATTGACATATTTAAAAATTGAACCAGAACCACCAACATTAATCCCAATTGACTTAAAAAATTGGCTAACTTCTATTGTCGAGTCTTTTCGGGATGTAGCATATTTTCAAAAGCAAAATTTAAGTTTAAATATTCCTACAAAACTACCAGATTTAGAAACTGATATTACTGATTTTGAGCGCATTTTCAGTGAATTAATTAATCATGCTTGTCAGTGTACTCCCCCTGGTAAATCAATTACTTTGTCTGTTACATCAGTTGAAAAAGAGGTGAAGTTACAACTCAGTTACACAGGTGTAGAAATTCCCCACCATGAACTAGGACAAGTTTTTCAACCATTTTACCGCTTTACTAAAAACGAACCTTGGAAAAATAGCGATTCTGGATTAGAGTTAGCTTTGGTTAAGGAAATGGTAAACAGATTAAATGGGAAAATTGTGGTTCAATGTATTGATCAAAAAATCACTTTTACTATTACATTCCCAAAAGATGTTTAAAAACCGTAGCTATATAAAGTGATAGGTTTGGATTTGAGGTGGAAATATTTTGTTGCTAATTTTCAACTCCAGCAGAAGCATCACCCCAGTTTTACAGTCAATTAGAAAAGCAATTAAATGGTGCTAATCTTCAGAAGTATACTGAGTTTAGTAGAGACAAAAAACCAAGCAACGACAATCTCACAACTACTTTTAATGTTATCCACCTATTTCTAAATTTCTGAAAATTAAATCTTCTCTTGCTGAAAATCCATCTACATATTCTATTGGTAAATGGGTAATTACATAAAATACTTTACCCTTTTCTGCTCCAATATAAATATCACCAACAATATCTTTACCTTTACTAAAAGCAATCTTTTCTTTTACCCAGGGATAGGTTAATTTATTATTACGATTTACTATTTTCCATTTATTACTAGCAATTAAACCATTCTCACCATTAATAAAATTTTTGACTGCTTCTATATTTTGTAATTGCTCTGGAAAGACGATTTTAAGATAAGCATCTTCATTTTTCACCCCCCCAAAGTTAACAATAAATTTCACTTCTTTTTGCTGTGCTGAAGTTTCAGTTGCTACTACAAAATCTTCTGGGGGAAAGTAGGTACTGAATAAATTTTTGTCTTCGTATAATTTCAAGTCAATAGAATTTTTTTCCCCTTCCACAAGGATTGTAGCTGTTTTACTAGGAGGTTTTTGTGATGATTTGCTATCAATAACTACTGTTTTATCTTCAGTAATTACTCTATTGTCTGACGTAGCTTTTTGTTGAGATTCAGAATTACAAGCAGTAACAGAAATTAGTAAAGTGACAACTGATATTAATTTGATAAATTGAATATTCATGTTTTGGTAGACGTATTATTTTTTTACTACAATTTTTCTCTGTTTAACACAAAAGTGTTATGCGATTAACCATCAAGATGATTTACTTTTACTGATTTTATAAAGTGAACATTCTCTACACTAATTTATGACAAAAAAAGTGATTAAACTCCCTGATAAATATGATTATAATCACAATTTTCTATGATTAAGATCCTCCTACAATAATTGGCATATTGGCATAATTAGGAATATCTAAACTCTAGCCGAGTCATTAATAGGGAACACAACTAACGGCCGACAGCCTACTGTCGGTTTTTTGTTATTTAAAAAATTATTCAATTCACAATTAGTATCTACACATAAGATATCCCCACAACTTATTAATAACTTGACATATATTTTGCCATAGCCACTACTAAGCGTGGGGAAATTATGATCAAATGAAGAATCTTATCGGTAGTATTAAGTGAATTATCTGCCTCTAGGGCGATCGCTAATTTTTCACTTTAGTTTGCTGTAATTCTACTAATCGAATTACCACAAATCTCAGATTAAGACATCGCTTGAATGATGTAATTAAAGTAAGGTGCTGCTGCTGCTGCATCTTCTGCACCTAGTAAATCCAAAGATGCTTGTTTGAGACAGTTGATAGCTTCAACCATACCAGGAACAGGAACACCCAGGGAGTTGTACATTTCCCGCACACCTATCAAACCGATTTTTTCGATAGGGCCTTTGTCACCAGCAAGTACGCCATAGGTAATCAGGCGCAGGTACCAGCCAAAGTCACGGATACATAAAGCACGTTGTTTATCTCCGTAAGCATTACCGCCAGGGGCAATAAAATCAGGGCGCTTTTGCCACAGTTTTTTGGTTGCTTCCTGAACAATCTTTTTTTCATTTTCGGATAGGGTAGCAGCGATTCTAGTCCGCTGTTCACCAGTTTTCAGAAATTCTTTGATACTTTTGAGTTCACCACTGCTAGGGTAACGCAGTTCGTCATCAGCTTGGAGAATAACTTGGCTAATTACAGTCATGATTATGGCAGTCAAATGAAATATTATTATTTGCTAGTTTACCTATTTCGCGGTACAGAAGTGAAGGGTATGGGAAAATGGGAGTTGGTAATAGGTGATTGGTAATAGGTGATTGGTGATTGGTAGTTAGTAAAAATTAATATTTTTTAACTTTTATCAATTCTCCATTCGAGCTTTTCCGTTACTAATGACTAATGACTAATATACTAAGTGCGGGTGGGAAATACACTTTTGTTAAATTACGAAAAACCCAGATGTGTAAGGGTTTATCACTGCTAAACCCCTACCTGCAAAATCAAACTATTAAGCCGTTTTCAGTATAACTAATGACTAACACAGCTTGGCGACAGGGTGAAACAATAGAAGTAGAGATTTCCGATTTAAGCGACACTGGGGATGGTGTAGGACGCTTTGATCAGCGTGTGGTTTTTGTTCCTGATACAGTTCCTGGCGATCGCATCCTGGTTAGACTTCTACACGTTAAACCCAAATATGCTCATGCCACCCTTAAACAAATTCTCATAGAATCGCCCCAACGCATCCGCCCTAGCTGCATAGTCGCTGATAAATGTGGTGGTTGTCAGTGGCAGCACATAAATTATAATTATCAACTCCAAGCTAAACAGAATCAAGTAATTCAAGCTTTAGAAAGAATTGGCGGTTTTAATCATCCACCAGTAGATCCAGTCTTAACAACCACTTCATCCTTGGGTTATCGCAATAAAGTCACCTATCCTCTAGGAATCTCAGCTACAGGACAGATTCAAGCTGGTTACTACCAAAAAGGTAGTCATCACATCATTAACCTCAATCAATGTCCTATTCAAGATCAACGCTTAAACCCTTTATTAGCTGAAATTAAACAGGATATTAAACAGCAAGGTTGGTCAATTTATGATGAAAACCGCCACCAAGGAGAAATTCGCCATCTGAGTTTACGTATTGGCCGCCGTACAGGACAAATTCTCCTCACCTTAGTAGTCAAAAACGGAAAATTGCCAGGAATTGAAAACCAGGCACAACAGTGGTTACAGCGTTATCCCCAGCTAGTAGGAGTTTGCCTAAATCGCAATAGCGATCGCACAAATGCTATATTTGGGAAAGAAACAACCTGTATCACTGGAATTCCTTACCTGACAGAACAATTTGCAGGACTAGAATTTCAAATCCGTCCAGATACATTTTTTCAAGTGTATACAGAAACGGCTGAAGCACTTTTACAAGTCATTCAGACAGAACTCAATTTACAAGGTAATGAAACCATACTTGATGCCTATTGTGGCATTGGCACTTTAACCTTACCCCTAGCCAAACAATCCCAAAAAATAGTCGGCTTAGAAGTTCAATCAGCCGCAGTAGAACAAGCTATTTTAAACGCCCAGAATAACGGAATCAACAATGTTAAGTTTCTTGTAGGAGCAGTAGAAAAAATTCTTCCCAGTCTAGACATTGTACCAGATATTGTATTACTTGATCCGCCCAGGAAAGGATGTGACACTAATGTCATCAAATCCTTACTTGACCGGAAACCTCACCGCATCGTTTACGTCAGCTGTAAAGTAGCCACCCTAGCCCGTGACTTAAAAATGCTGTGTGAACAAGGGTCATACCAGTTGACAAAAGTACAACCAGCAGACTTTTTCCCCCAAACATCTCACGTTGAAACCGTGGCATTTTTAGAAAGATGACCAAATCACTAGATACTCATGAATTCTCATCAAAAGATTAAATCATCAAAAATTTAGTAGTCTAGTGAATAGTAATAATGCTACTATCGGAATAGCATAGAAATTAAAAATTCTTTTAAAGCGATTAAATCAGCATGGACTTTGAATCCAAAAAGGTGAATCAAATGGCGTAAATTATTAAGAGGCTGAAAAAATAAATGCTGATCTACTGAATCAAAGTAGTAAATAGTAATAGATAACTTGTTAACTGTAAATTAGCAAAAAAATTACTAAAGCCAAATTATAACTAAGCAAATGTCACTTACACTCAAGTCAATGCTCCCCAGCATTTTCAAAAATTAGTTTTACAGACGCAAGTTTTAAGACAAAATGACCACCTAAATTTTCATCAGATTATTAAGGTGTTTGTAACAGCGAACAAATGTCTAGCTAACTAAAAGCTACGGGGTTTCTCTTGTGATTACCATTTCTCTACGTCCAGTCGGACGCTCTTGGGGTACTATTAGTTTTGCCTCGACTCTTTATTTGTGTCCAATATTAGACTTATTATTGGCAGAAGTTCCTGCCAAATTACAAGCAGAACTGCGGTTAGGACTTCAAGAAGCCCTAGTTAACGCAGCTAAACACGGTAATAATCTTGATCCAAGTAAATTAGTAGTAGTTCGTTTTTCCCTTATAGATAATCAATATTGGTGGGTTATTTCAGATCAAGGTAGTGGTTTTACTCCCTATTGTGACTCTGAGAATGACCCCACAGACTACTTACCACCAGATGAATCAGAAAATGGTAGAGGTATGACTCTACTACATCAAATATTTGATCAAGTAGAGTGGAATCGCAAAGGCACAGAATTAAGACTTTGTAAACAACTAGAAACTAGGCGGTTACTATCTTTACTGAGATAAAGGAATAAGATGCAGGGCGTAGTGGAAGAATATTTTCCCCATCTCCCCATCTCTTAACTTTTACCGTGAGTAGGACAGGGAGGGGCAGAAACAGACTTATTTAACCAGCCCACAGCCTGTTCTAACCTGACTTGAGCCTCTTGAGGTTCATTTTTAGCCAAAAACACCATCGCAGCCGCCACAAGCTCACTAGCGCGGGCATTGCGGTTAGACTTGAGACGATGCCAATCACAGGAAGAAATTGTTAATCTTTCCATCAAGGCTTGGGCAAGTTCTAAAGTAGTGACATCATGTAAGGGGCTGATTTGAGACATAAGACTAAGTAGAGAATTCAAAGTAACAGTTATGATTTAATCATCATAACCAATTAGCAGTAACCAATGACCCAACCAGAAGAAAAGCAGCAGTCAGAATTTGAACAGGAACTGGAAGAAGTAGAAACTTCCCTGGGACTGTTAAAAGAAAGATATGCCCAAGTGCAGCGAGATCAAAAGCAAAAGGCACAATGGCAACAAGAAATCAAAAATATTCAACAAAATAAGTATAAGACACCAGAAATAAAAACTGAATTAGAACGGCTAGAAAAAGAATTAGAATTGTTAGAGATTAATCTAGAAAGTCAGTTATTTTCTTGGAAAAGTCTGAACAGACCCTTTTGGCAAGCTGTCCGCTTCGGTGGCTTGGGCATTCTGATGGGTTGGTTATTAAAATCTTCAATTGGGTAATTGATAATTGGTGGTTGGTGATGGAGTGATTTGATTAATTTCTCTAACTCCCCAACTCTCCAACTTCTATCACCTATTTTGTTAGAATTAGTGTTATGTATAGTTAAAAAAATCAAAATTGTAGAAAATGATTAAAAACCGCATTGCCGAAATATTAAAAACAGGTCAACCGGAAGAAAGCTTAACAGTTAAAGGTTGGGTCAGAACAAAACGTGAATTAAAAGGATTTGCGTTTTTAGAAATTAACGATGGTTCTAGTTTAGCTAACTTACAGATAGTTATTAATCAAGATTTACCAGATTACGAAGCAATATTAAAACAGATAAATACAGGCGCTTCCGTAGAAGTAAATGGAACATTAGTTGCATCTCAAGGAAAAGGACAAAGAGTAGAACTAAAAGCAGAAGCAGTAAAAGTTTACGGAGACGCTAATCCTGAAACCTATCCTCTGCAAAAGAAACGTCATTCCTTTGAGTTTTTAAGAACCATTGCCCATTTACGAGGTAGAACTAACTCCTTTGGTGCAGTATTTCGGGTGAGAAATGCTTGCGCTACTGCCATTCATCAATTTTTCCAACAACGGGGTTTTATGTGGGTACATACTCCCATAATTACCGCCAGTGACTGTGAAGGTGCAGGAGAATTATTTAGTGTTACCAATTTAGATTTAAAAAAAGTTCCGCGTACAGAAAATCAAGAAATTGATTATAGTCAAGACTTCTTTAGTAAACCTGCTTATTTAACAGTAAGTGGACAACTAGAAGCCGAAATTATGGCGATGGCATTTAGTAACGTTTACACCTTTGGGCCTACTTTTCGGGCTGAAAATTCTAACACTTCACGTCATTTAGCCGAATTTTGGATGGTTGAACCAGAGATGGCCTTCTGTGACTTAGAAGGAGATATGGACTTAGCAGAAGAGTTTCTCAAACATATCTTTAAATATGTGATGGAAACCTGCCCAGAAGACATGGAATTTTTCAATCAAAGAATTGATAAAACCGTCTTAGAAACCGCAGATAATATTATTAATAATCAATTTGAACGTTTAACTTATACCGATGCAGTCAAACTGTTAGAAAAAGCAGATGTGAAATTTGATTATCCCGTAAGTTGGGGTGCAGATTTACAATCAGAACATGAACGTTATTTAGCCGAACAATTGTTTAAAAAACCTGTCATTGTTACAGATTATCCTACCCAAATTAAAGCCTTTTATATGCGGTTGAACGATGATGAAAAAACCGTCCGAGCAATGGATATTCTTGCCCCAAAAATAGGCGAAATCATTGGTGGTTCGCAACGGGAAGAAAGATTAGATATCTTAGAAAAACGGATATTAGCCCAAGGGATGAAATTAGAAGACTTATGGTGGTATTTGGATTTACGTCGTTATGGTACAGTTCCCCATGCTGGTTTTGGTTTGGGGTTTGAAAGATTGGTACAGTTTATGACAGGTATGGGGAATATTCGGGATGTAATTCCTTTCCCTCGTACACCCCAAAATGCGGAGTTTTAATAGTTAGTTGTATTTCAGATTATTTTTGATTTCAGATACCCAACATGGAAATAGTTGGGTATTTTTTGTGGAGAAGTTTTAAGCTATGGATTGTAAATTGAATTGAACAATCATATCGTTAAAATCTTCATCACCACCACCTCTGATATCTTCAAAACCAAAGGTATTATCTCCTAAAAGACGAACATGATCTATCCCATCAGAATTAGCACCTAAATATGTAAAGTAAACTGCTGGGTCATTACTTGCATTACCATCAAGAATAGCATCGGGTCTACCATCTACAATTAAGAATGGTACATAAATTGCACCACCTTCTAAAGTGCCAGTGAAAGTTGCTGTTCCTCCATTAGCAACACTCAATCCAAAATTACTTAAATGTTGATTAACAGCGGCTTGGGTATAACCTGCTTGTCCTGGTAAAAGATCAGCTGCACCATCACCATCAACATCAATTCCACCGTTTGCATCAGTGACTTTATAGAAACCGACATAGTTATCAAATGCTGCTTCTCGATAGACTGTAAATTCAGCATTTACTGCACCAACTAAGTCACGTAAATCAATATTTTCACCTTGGGGACGGTCTTGTAACGCAGTACCTAAAGGTAAAGGATTATCTGTGGCTTTAATGTTGACTACTAAATCATTAAAATTCTGAGCATTATCGGCATCATATTCCCAAGCAAGAGAAAAATTATCCTCACTTAATTCTGTAATTCTTAGGGTTGATGAATCTGGGAAAATCACATTATTAAGAGGAGTAGTTCCCGCTTGGAGAGAATCAGTTGAACCATTTCTAACAAGATAGAATCTCAAGTTATCATTGTTATTAAATCCTAATAACTTGTTAACTTCGCTAATATCAAATTCGTTGGGAATTTTAGAAATTGTTGAGAAAATGATTTTACTTCTGGTTAATGCGGCTTCAGTATATCCAGCTTGTCCAGGGTTAATACCATCAATTGCACCCTGTTCATTATCAACGGTAAATACTGCTATTTCATTAACATCATTAGAATCTTTTCCTGTTAGTTTTACTTCCAGTCTAGCTGTAGTATTTTGGCTTTCAATTCTGAAGACATCATCACTAACTTGGACTAATCTGGTGGCTAGAGATTCTCCACCTCCATTATTTTCGCTACCACTACCACTATTATTATTTTGATCATCTTCGTTAATATCATTCACATTAATAGTGAATTGTTTAACCAAAGAAAGTCCACCTGCATCTGTGGTAACAACACTAATGTTGTAACTGGACTTAGTTTCAAAATCGGGAGATTGTTTAATTTTTAAACTTTCACCATCAATAACAAAAGCATCATTATCAGGATAATTTTCATCATTATCTAAGCTATAGGTAAAGCTATCATCGGCATTTGCATCGGTGGTTGTTAATGTACCAATGACTGCATTATCTCCTGCATTTTCATCAACAGCAGTGATACTTAAAGTTAAATCGGTAGGTGCTGTATTTTCATTACCACTATTTTCATCTACATCATTGATATTGATGGTAAATTCCTTCTGATAGGAAAGTCCACCTTGATCTGTGGTTGTGACTCGGATAGTGTAACTGGACTTAGTTTCAAAATCAGGAGATTGTTTAATTTTTAAACTTTCACCTTCAATGATAAAAGCATCATTATCACCAAAACCAGCATCTAAGGTATAGGTAAAATCCTGAACTTTTACATTTGGATCAACTGTAGTGAATTGACCAATAACTGCATTATTTCCTACATTTTCATCAACAGTATTGTTGCTTAAAGTTAAATCTGTAGGTGCATTATTGACACCAAAAATTACATAGCTTTCACCAGCACCAGAGGAAGCAAAGGGAGCGCTAATAATTAGATCAGAAATTCCATCACCATTTACATCTCCTCCACCGCCGACAGAAATACCTAAATTATCACCAGCTAATTTACCATTGATGACAAAGCCGTTAGTACCATCAATATCAGCGAGATTGATAGAAGCAGTCAAGTTACTGTTACCAAATACCACGTAACTTTGACCGGAACTTTGACCATTTGGATCGGCATTATTGGCACTTATTAATAAGTCGTCAATACCATCACCACTGACATCTCCGATACCGCTAACAGAAAATCCAGAATTATCAAATTCGTTAATACCATTGATGATAAAACCGTTATTACCATCAAGTGCAATTTGGGTCAGGTCTAAATTAGTATTGAAGTTACCATTTTTGCCAAAAATGACATAAGTAATACCTGAATTAATTACACCATTAGCATCATCGTCATGAGCGCCAATAATTAAATCATCAATACCATCGTTATTGATATCTCCAGCGCTGCTAACTGAGAAGCCGAATTTAGAATCTCCTACACCGTTAATAATGAAACCGTCATTAATATTGAGGTTATCAATATCAAGACTAGGGCTAAAACTTCCTTCTTTCCCATAAATTATGTATGCTTGACCAGAATTTGTGCCATTGGGAGTAGCTTGAGGAGCGCCAATAATTAAATCATCAATACCATCATTATTGATATCTCCTGCACTACTAACGGATAAACCTGAATAGTCTTCTATCCTGTTACCGTTGATAACAAAGCCGTTGCTACCATCTAAATTGTTGAGGTTAAAGTTGGCATTAAAGTTACTGCTACCAAATACTATATAGGTCTGTCCGGGTTTACCATTATTAGTTGTATAGGCATTAGGAGCGCCAATAACTAGATCATCAAAACCATCATTATTAATGTCTCCTGCATTGCTGACAGAGTAACCTAATAGGTCTTGTGTTGTTAAACCTCTGATGGTAAAACCATTATTACCATTAAGAGTAGATGGATCTATGATGGGTGTGGAACTAAAACTTCTTTTACCAAAGATGATATAGCTAGATCCAATATTTTCTTTGTTATTTCTATCAGCAAAAGGAGCGCCAACAATTAAGTCTTCAATACCATCGCCGTTAACGTCTCCTGCTGCACTTACAGCACGGCCTAATGCTTCACTTTCTGTACTACCAATAATGGTAAAACCATTAATTCCATTCAAGGTAGAAACTTCAATGGTTGTAGGAAAACCTTGGTTACTACCAAATATTATGTAACTAGCTCCAGCATTATTTATGCCATTGGGATTTGTTTGGGGAGCGCCAATTATTAGATCATCAATACCGTCACCGTTAATATCTCCGGCATTATGAACTGAGTAACCTAAATTGTCATCATTGGTATTTCCATTAACAATAATAAAGCCGTTTTCGCCATTCAATGTAGAGGTGTTAAAAAATTTATCAGCCATAGTTTTGTTGTATTTTTTATTGGTTTAATGGTTTTGTTTTGACTTAAAAACTACCAATTTGATGTAGTTTCTATTCAGTGGTTTGTTGATTTTGAAAATGAATCTGCTTCAGAAATTGCTCTGGTATGTAGGTAATTAACCAGAGTTTATAGAAATGGTTGACAGAAGTAATTTAATGTCATTACTCTGTGAATCTGCGTGAAAAAATGGCTCTGGTCTGTAGTTGAGTAGCCAGAGTTGATATAGTTGTCAGCGATCATCAGAAAAAATCAAGGTTAATTTATATGCAAATTGCAACCTAGATTTTATTCAGTCACCCTAACTAAGACTATAGATCACTAAAATCCATGTCTGTTTAGACTTGAGATTTTGCCGATTACACCCGCTGGAAATTACCAAGATTTTGAAGTTTTTACTTATATTCAGGGGTCTAATCTTTCATTTATTTACAAGGTTTTTATTAAACACCCGGAATAAATATAGACTATCTTCTGTAATTTTAATTGTCAAGGCTTGATCTAGGTTATGCAACAAATACAGAAAATGCTGAGTTTACTTTTTATGACCAAGGTCGTTGATTTCCACAAATTTCATGGCTTGAGTGGAAACAAGATGGTAAAATTACGATAATTTATCACATTTTATCTGTTTTCTAGATAATATGCTAATTGAAAAAGCATCACTTTAATTAAGGTATAACAAGTGACTTGTTTAAATAATACAAGTGATTTGTTTGGGAGTGATAAATATAAAAATTTTATTTAGAAAAGGAATTTTTTGCATTTTTAATAATGCTAACATCCGCAATTCATGAATATTACAAAGAAGGCAGGAGTGCGGAGGCAGGGGGCAGGAGGTCATTAGTATCAATTAAAAGTTTAGTTCTGTGTCTAAAGCTGAGTAAAAACTGATAATTATACAGAGACTGCTTGCAGCAAAGTATAAAACGTCCTTGTTTCAATCCCACTTTTTTAAAGGTGGATTCTTCCTGCCTTCTGCCTCCTGAAACAATGTTTGAAATGATATGATGTTCACGTAAACTTTAAAAAGCTGACTGTTGTTATACTCAACACGGTTTAATTATTTGATTCTATAGGTAAGGGTTTAGCACTGCTAAACCCCTACAAATCTAGGTTTTTCGTAATCATGCAAAAGTCTATGTCCCAACCATGTTTAGTATAGCTGATAGCTATTAAATCAGTCCGGCTGATTCATATAGTCTTTTAAACATGGCTTTAATTTTTGTACCATAATCTAAATCTGCTGACCATCTTCCTGATAATTGATCAACTGTGGGAGCAACTCCTCTGGTAACAAATCTAAATCGCGGATCTACTTCTTGTTGTACTAATGGTTCTAAACTAGCGTAGGCTTTTAAATGTTGAATATGCGCTCTGACTCCAATTCTGGCACTAGGAAAAGATGCTGCTTCTGCACCACCACCTATTGCTCCTAAACCTGCAAAGTTATTTTGTTGTGGTCTAATATCTCCACCAAAACGTAAAAATCCAGTTTCTATACACATTTGCGAAAAGGCAAGGTCATAATTTACTCCTTCAAAATTGGCTTCTTCTCGATAAAGTTTGGGAATATCAGGAAACTGGTTGAGGGCATTTTCATTGTTGTTTCGCAAAAATAGTTGTAGTTGCACTTCTGTGGTACTGCCATTGGAAATTATTTGCTCAATATGTCCAGGACAAATGGTTAAAATTGAACGGAGTTTGAGGGTACGTGTGGCACTTTCCCAACCAATGGAAATATTAAAATCTCGTAGTTCAACAGCTTTTATATAAACTATACGACGATAGGTGACACGGTTGACATTAGGCGCTTTTGATAAATCAATCCGCAATCGATCTACTAAGTCAATGGGAATGTAAGAATTACCGTTAATTAATACACCTTGTTCTGGATAATTTTGCCCATTGATGTTAATATTAATTGGTGGATAATTTTGTTCTACAGGAGTTCCAGAATTAGGATCAACTACTCGACTCCATGCTATTAATCCGTCAACAATTCCTAATGCAAAATCACGGCGACGGGTTTGTAATAAATTACGATCATCGGGACTACTGAGAAAACCAACTTGTAGTAATAATGCAGGAAGGCTTGTACGACGACAAAATTGTAAACTACCTAAACCACTATCTGTATCTGGTTTAGCTCCCCGATTAGGTAATTGAGGTACACGGCGTAACAATCCCATCAATAACATTTCTGCGTTTTGTTTACGTTGATCGTTGTTGGCAATGTAGAAAGCACTAGCACCCCTGACCGTAGGATTACTGGCTGCATCAGCAGAAATTTCCAGACCAACATCTATGGAACGAGCGCGAGAGTTAATCCAGTTAATGGTTTCGGCTGCACTTAAATCATCAGGAACGGCTAAAACTTCTATGCTACGCGCCCTGAGTTCTGTCACAATTACATCCCGTAATGAAATCATTTCTTTGGCTTCAGTTGTTCCACCGGCGATCGCACCAGGGTCAATTCCGCCTACTTCCCTACCACCATGTGCGGCTGAAATAAAAATTCTTCCCATGTTCTTAATTTCCCTTGTTAAGCTCTAGCATGAGCAATTTTAGCGGTATTTTTGGATAAATAAAGTTTAGAGACAATAATTATAATAGTTAGCAGCACTTACTATTCCTTAAAAAATGCAAATCCCCCGTATACATCCAGACACAATTGAAGAAGTAAAAAACCGAGCCGATATTGTTGATGTTGTCTCAGATTATGTAGTTTTAAAAAAACGAGGTAAAGATTTTCTGGGTTTATGTCCTTTCCATAGTGAAAAAACACCCAGTTTTACAGTTAGTCCTAGCAAACAAATATATTATTGCTTCGGTTGTCAAGCTGGAGGAAATGCCATTAAGTTTGTCATGGAATTGGATAAACGGCATTTTACAGAAGTTGTTTTAGATTTAGCTAAACGTTATCAAGTACCTATTCAAACTTTAGAACCTGAACAAAGACAAGAATTACAACGTCAGATTTCTTTACGAGATCAATTATATGAAGTTTTAGCTTCCACAGCCCAATTTTACCAACACGCTTTAAGACAAAGTTTAGGTCAAAAAGCGATGAAATATTTACAACAAGAGCGTAAATTAACAACAGAAATAATTCAACAATTTGGTTTAGGTTATGCACCCGCTGGTTGGGAAACTTTGCATCGTTATTTAGTAGAAGATAGACATTATCCAGTGCATTTAGTAGAAAAAGCTGGTTTAATTAAACCGAGAAAAGAAGGTAATGGATATTATGATGTATTTAGAGATCGGTTAATGATTCCCATCCGTGATGTACAAGGTAGAGTTATTGCTTTTGGGGGAAGAACATTAACCGAAGAACAACCAAAATATTTAAATTCACCGGAAACAGAATTATTTATTAAAGGTAAGACTTTATTTGCTTTAGATCAAGCAAAAGATGGTATTTCTAAATTAGATCAAGCTGTGGTTGTGGAGGGATATTTTGATGTAATTACCCTCCATGCAGCGGGAATAAATAATGCTGTTGCTTCTTTAGGTACAGCATTAAGTATAGAACAAGTCAGGTTATTATTACGTTATTCCGATTCCAAACAATTAATCCTTAATTTTGATGCTGATAAAGCTGGTGTAAACGCCGCAGAAAGAGCAATTGGGGAAATTGCTACCTTAGCATATAAAGGAGAAGTACAATTAAAAATTCTCAATTTACCTAATGGAAAAGATGCTGATGAATACTTACAAACTCACACAGTAAAAGATTATCAACAACTATTAGCAAACGCACCGCTTTGGTTAAATTGGCAAATAGAAGAAATTATCAAAGATCGAGATTTAAAACAAGCTACTGATTTTCAAATTGTCACCAAAGAAATAGTCAAACTTTTGCAAAATATAGCTAACAGTGATACACTCAATTATTATATTTCCTACTGTGCAGAAATCTTGAGTTTAGGGGATACGAGATTAATACCATTGAGAGTAGAAAATCTATTAACTCAAATATCACCTCCTCGTGTACCAACCCCAGTACGTCCACGGAAACAGGAGTCAAAAAAACCCCAATTATCTTTAGTTACAACTGAAAGAAGTTTATTAGAACAAGCTGAGGCTTTATTATTACGGATATTTTTACATTGTCCTGAACAACGTCAGGGAATATTTGCAGAATTAGAAGAGAGAAATTTGGAATTTAGTCTTTCCCATCATCGGTTTTTATGGCAACAAAGTTTAGCATTTTCCTTAGAAGAAACTGATTTAATTTCTAAATTACAAAATCGTTATTTAGAATTAGAAGAAGATTTAACAATAATTTCTCATGTATTTCATTTGAATGAAAAAAATCAATTGGAAATCATTAGAACTCCCCAAGTTGTGCAAGCAACCTTAGCTTGTATGGAAAAAGTATTCAGAGAAAAACGCCAGCGTTATTTTATGGAACTATGGGAAAATTTAGATCCGAAAATAGAACCAGAAAAGGAAAGATTATATTATGAAAATGCTATGAATGAGAAAAGGAGAATACAGGAATTAGAAAGACAGAGACAATTTGCAATTACAGAACTATTTTAATGCCAGATTAATTCTACTAAATAACGTTGAAACTCTACTCCGTGACGAGATACAATTTCCGTGTCATAGATATAAAAACCAAATTTCTGAAATAAACCTAAACTAAATTCACTAGCTTCTGCATATAAATGGGGCATTTTTTGATTGTAAGCATATTTTATAATTTCCTCCATTAAAATCGTACCAATACCTTGACGAATTCTATCTTTTCTCACATAAGTTGCTGTTACTCTTCCATTTTCAGCAATACCCGCAAAACCTACAATTTCGGTTTCATCGGTAGCGATAAATGTGGTAGCTTTCAAGATAAATTCTTGAAAAATAGCAGTATCCACCGCAAAACTAGCCCACATTTGGGTTTGTTCTGGGGAATATTTTTGAGGGGCAATTTCTAAAACAGTAGTTTGATAAAGTTCTGCTAGTGCAGGAACATCAGATGCTTCAGCAATACGAATATTTAGATTCATAAATTTAAATTTTCTAGCCTAAATTAATATTGGGTAAAATTGATTTAGATAACATTCCATGTACTCCTTTATGGGGACTATTTACAACTTGGGTAATGTGGAAATTAACTGCTAAACTACATAAAACATAAGCGTCTTCTGGGGATAATTTAGCAAAACTTTGTAGAAAATAAATCATATTTTTTAAAGCCAATTCTAAAGCTTCATCTAAAGTTTCTGCAAAACCCATTGTCATAAAATCTGTAGGAGTTTCTGCTATAGGATTTTTTAGTTGTAAATCTTTATGCAGGATAAGTTTGATTCTGCCATTCATTGATGTTTCAATTGCAGTGACATTAACTTCTCCATCTCCCTGTGCAGAATGGCCATCACCAATTGAAAATAATCCTCCAGGGACAAATACTGGTAAAAATAACTTTGAACCGGCTTGTAATTGCCGATTATCAATATTACCTCCATAAGCACCAGGGGGAATAGAATTACGGGCATTTTCTGGGGTAGCAACTCCTAAAATACCAAAAAAAGGTGTGAGGGGAATTTTGATATTAGTACCTAGAGGAAATGCTGCAAAATTATTTTCTAAGTCGAGATAAATAAATCTTAATGCAGGTTGAGTAAACTGCTGTGGTAATGCTCCCCAACCTGGACGAATAGCATTAAAACCAATAGGTAAACGGGGAGAAATTGACTCTAATTGTACTTCTAAAACATCCCCTGGTTGAGCATCTCTAATATAAATTGGCCCAGTCAGTAAATGAGGCCCTGTAGATACTTTCCGTTCCGGTGGCAAATTTTGACAGATATCAATAAATTCTGGTGTTAAAAATGCTGCTGGTGCTTTGTCATAAACGTAATAACCAGTGTATGTTTCTATATCTATGGTGTCATAAGAATCTATAAATAGTGCTGGTTTCAGTAAATCAGAAAACCCACCTAAATGTACAGTTTCTTTGGTAGCTTTTAAAATGTGATGAGTCATTATGGGGATTTAGCATATTTGTGTAGTGACAAAATCAATTACTTCTGTTAAACCAGTTTTAGTTTTTAAATTTGTAAATACAAAGGGTTTATGACCACGCATTTTTTTTGCATCTCTTTCCATCACTTGTAAATCTGCACCAACATGGGGAGCAAGGTCAGTTTTATTAATTACTAATAAATCAGATTTAGTAATACCTGGTCCACCTTTGCGGGGAATTTTATCCCCAGCAGCTACATCTATCACATAGATGGTTAAATCTACTAATTCAGGACTAAAAGTAGCAGCTAAGTTATCTCCACCACTTTCTAAAAAAACTAAATCTAAATCTGTGAATTTTTCTTCTAATTGTTCAATTGCTGCTAAATTTATAGAAGCATCTTCTCTGATAGCTGTATGGGGACATCCTCCTGTTTCTACTCCTAAAATGCGATCGCTATCCAAAGCTTGAGAACGGACTAAAAATTGTGCATCTTCTTGAGTGTAAATATCATTGGTAACAACTGCTAATTTATATTTTTCTCGCAGTGCTTTACATAAAGCATCAACTAATGCGGTTTTTCCTGAACCTACGGGGCCAGCTACTCCTACTCGATAAGCATTCATAATATTATTAGTTAGTTATTTTAACTTCTAAATAATCTTGTATATTGGGTTTCATGCTGCATACTTGCTAAGGATAATCCCCAGCTACAACAAGCTAGATTATCATCTTCTAGGGTGAGAATTTCTGACATTGTTACATTTAATAATGTTTGTAAATTTAATAATAATTTTTGTCCGGCGGTTTGACCAAGGGGAATAAGTTTAACACCAGCAGTAATTAAATTATTTGTCCAACTATGAAGATAAGCTAATAGTGCTGCATGATGATTAATTTGCCAATGAGCGCAAGCAATTCCAAAGGCGATCGCATAATTACAGGGATAACCTACAGCAGTAGCTAATGGTAAAGTTTCTGGTGCAAGTTTGGTTAATAATTGAATTAGCGATCGCCCCATTTGCCAACTAGCAGCGCGTAATTCCTCTGTATCTCTCGCCGCAGACAACCATAAATTCCATTTTTTTAACCTTTCTAAATCACCAATTTTAGCAGCTTCTAAACTTCTCATCATTACTGCTCCATCTATCCGAATTGAGCCATATTTCAACTCAGATTCTAACCATTCTTGTAGACTAATAACATTATTAATTCTACCGCTTTCTACTAACGTTTCTAAACCTTCAGAATAGCTGTAAGCACCCACAGGTAAAGCTGAACTAGCTAATTGTAAAATAGATAAAAAATGATTATTGGTGAGAGTGATGGTTTCCATAAGCTCCTAATTCTGGCTGAAAAGGTAAAACCTCCGCTTGTATTTCTAAACCCAAATTTTCTAACATTTTTTGTAAAACTGCATCGGGAGACAAGCGTAAATAATTCGGTGTAATTTCCACAGGTACATGACGATTTCCCAAATGGTAAGCTGCTTTTAATAACAGTAAAGGTGTTTGGGCGATCGCAGTTAAAACAGGTTCAGGTTTAGCAATAATTTTGACAGAAATGTCTTGATTTTCATCTATCAAAATATCACCATCATGTAAAACTGTACCTCTAGGTAAACGCAAAAATACATCCTGATTATTATCCAAGGTAAATTTGTAACGGCTGCGAGTGCGTTCTTCAGCGGTGAGTGGTAGAGTTGAATTTACCACATAATCAATATCAGGAGGCTTGAATTTTGTGAAAGTTAGCATTAAAAAAAATCATAGCTATCTTAGTAAATTTTAAGTCATAACGGGACAAGAAAAACACCCATAAATAAAAAATCCCCCATTAAAAAATAGAGGATGTATAATTGTTATTTAAAACAACGGCTCATACAGGCATTAATTAACTATGAAGCTAATATTTCACCAGTTGAAGAAGTGATAAATAACTCTTCATAATCATGAGTAAAGTAGCCATGAAATTTTTTAAACTTCTCAGGAGTAACAGCATTTTGTAAAACAGCAAAAACAGCCCTAACGTGCATTGCAGTTATAGTTGGTGCGATATTTTCCTTTTGACTGGTACGTTCAATAAATTCTTGCAGATGAAAAGATTCATGGGTTGCTGTATCTTGTTTTAGCAAACACTCACCGAGTTCAGGGGGAATTTCTTTTACTAATTCTTGTAATTCATCCCCAGGAATAAGTTCTTTAAGAGTTGCTAATGTCGCACGAGTTGCATTTTCAGCTTCTTCGCGGGAATTTGATTGCGCTAAACTTTCTACATGGGTAATAAACTCTGTATATTTCAATTTTAAACCTCCCTAATTATACTTCAAAAATTAATAATATAGATAAACACAGAGTAAACACTATGCCTGTTACTCTGCGCTTTTTGGTTTGGAAACTGGCGCATCTGCGCCCCCACATCCTTACGCCCTTTGCCTCTCATTACTTAATTTATATTTCTTGATATCACCACTCATCTGTCTGACGACTGGTTTGATATTCCTTATTTTTTAATAGGTATATTGATTTTCCTCTGTCTTTAGTAATTGCCTATTTATTGATACTAATTAAGGCTTACTAGAATTAAATTACAGAACTATTACTATTGCTGAGTTTGGGCAATTACCACTTAACCTAATTAAGAAATTACAAGATATAAAGCCCAGGAAATTACATACTAGAATTTAGTTTTTTTAGCTTGCTAGTGAATACTTATATGTTTTGTTACCTCTCTCCACTATAGCTGGATCACTTTAAATTCGGTTTTCAGGTGGTTTTAATAACAAATTAATCTCAGGATTTTGATGAAATAGTATTAGTTGATAAATGAAGGGTGAAACCCCCCATCCTATAAATATTCATGTTGCATGGTAAACTTAGAAATAGGTTCTTAATCTATAGATACCTAACCTTAAAAGTCAATGAAACCAATGAATAGCAATAGTGAGGGGTGACACCCATCACTTGCCTAATAACAGTTTGTTTGTAGTTGGCAGCAATTTTTATCAGTTGTATTAGCAGAAAGCCTTATCTATCAATGTAAACAATGGACAAGCAAAAAATTTCAGAAAAATGCCAATTTGGCAACCACAAGCTAGGTAAGCAAGTTAAATTAAATTAGACAAACGAAAGCAAGGCAGTTGCTGAGAAATAAAACAAATTAGCTGCTGATTCTTGTGGAGTTTGTTGGACAACTAAATAAAATGATCATTTGCTGCAATAGGAATACTCACTGAGTAGAAGCATAACCGTTAAACTGCAAATTACCCCCCTAATTTAACGATTGTGTCTTGAGTTTATTCCCGAATCGCTTCAGCAGCAAATAGTAGAGTGGGAGTGAAAGGCGCTTGATAATGCCTCCTCCCACTCTCTTTTTTTGGGTATTTATTCAATGTCAATTACAGATAATGATGTTAGGTTTTTTGTATCAACCCAACTGACAAATACCAGACAATTAACTCATCAAATCTTGAAACATAGCCGTACTTAAATAACGTTCCCCAAAAGAAGGTTGAATCATCACAATTAATTTACCTGCATTTTCTGGACGTTTACCGACTTCTATAGCAGCACACAAAGCTGCACCAGAAGATATCCCTGACAATAAACCTTCTTCTCTTGCTAACCTGCGGCCATATTCCATGGCATCATCATCATTAACTTGCACTACTTCATCAATTAAATCTTGACGCAAAACATCAGGGATAAAACCCGCACCTATACCTTGGATTTTATGGGGGCCTGGTTTACCACCAGAAAGGATTGGACTATTACTAGGTTCAACTGCAATCACTTGGAAACTTGGTTTTTTCTGTTTAATAACTTCCGCTATACCGGTAATAGTTCCCCCAGTTCCTACCCCAGAAATTAAGATATCAACTTCCCCATCTGTATCCGTCCAAATTTCCTCAGCGGTAGTTTCTTTGTGAATTTGTGGGTTAGCTGGGTTACGGAATTGTTGCAACATCAAAGCATCAGGTGTATTAGCTGCAATTTCTTCAGCTTTACTAATTGCACCTTTCATTCCTTCCGCACCTGGTGTTAATTCTAAACTAGCACCATAAGCCTTCAACATAGCGCGTCTTTCTTGGCTCATAGTTTCTGGCATAGTTAAGATTAATTTGTAACCCCGTGCAGCGGCTACCATTGCTAAACCTATACCTGTATTTCCTGAAGTTGGTTCAACTAAAACAGTTTTTCCTGGTGTAATTTTCCCCTCTTTTTCGGCGGCAACTATCATATTTAAACCGATGCGGTCTTTAACCGAAGCCGCTGGATTCATGCCTTCTAATTTTGCAACTATTCTGGCTACTACTCCCTCAGATTGAGGAATTTTATTCAGTCTTACTAATGGAGTACGTCCAATAAGTTCTGTTACGTCGTTAGCAATTCGCATTTTTTAACCCCTAAAATTATAAATATTTATTGTAAGTCTTGATTCATTATATTCAATTTTTAGTAATTTTTTGTATAGCTTATTAACATTTGTTTAAATAAAAAGCCCTGCCTATGTTCTACAAAGCTTTCTCGTCAAATTCAATTTATTGAAACTTCGCAATTTATCAATATAAATAAACATATTCTCTAAATTTTAATTGATTTTTTGATGACTTTGATTTATTTTTAATTTAGTTCCACTTTGTCATGATATACTATTATTTGAGTACAATTTTTATCCTGAATACTCAACTTAAAATCTCTTCAATCCCTTGTAAACAAAGGATTAAAGTTGAGTACAAAAATCCCCGGACTCTAGTTGATAAATGCTAGTACCCCCTATTAAAAATTCTCGTACCTCTACCCCAAAAAACTTTTATAACTCTTAACAGATAAGTCTTTCAGGCTTTGAGTGCTATTGTAATGATTTTAATAACAATAATTCGAGTGGAGTAAATTGCTTGTGGGTGGGTGGCTGATATAAACATTTATAGGATTTACGCAGAGATTCCCCTCTACCCCCCGAAATTCTCTAGATGCAAGTCTAGTTAACTAGGGGGGACTTCTTAAACCTCATCAAAGGTTAATCTCTATTCATTATTAGATAAATCCTGTCCGTATTACGGAACACTAAATCTAGCATTTTTAAGGAGTGTATTTGGGATTTTTAATTTCCTATTGCTTGGTCAAAATTTATGAGATGAGTATTTTGCACATACGATTGTAACTCATCAACCTGTAAATTTTAGATGTAAATTTTTAGATTCATAGAAAAACTTAAAATATTAGGTATGCTCTACCAAATATATATTGAGAATCTAAAATTACCAAAGCCAATCTAAAATTTGATAGCTGTTTGAGTATTGGTAATAGCGCAGGTGCAGTAATAAACCATAAAGTACATTTTCTTACTGGGTGATTTCTACCTAGCAAGGGAGAGCAAAAATGAAATTAAAAATTTTAAATGTCCTAACAGTTAGTATGGTTACTTTAGCTATACTTGCTCCGGGAATAATTGTCTTTAATTTAGTTTGGGGACGACATATAGAGTTAGTTAAGACACAGAATTTATCCTGTCAAGTTACTAATATCAATCAAGGTTCTGAACCTTTATCTCTTCAACCAAAGAGTATAAATACTCTTCAGTCTCCAGTCTACAAGAAATTATCACCACATAATTTTTTTGTCACACTAAAAATAATTGTCCAACAATATAAAATTGTGGCAATTTTACAGTGGATAGTTTTATCTATACCTATTTTAATTGGTTTTGGGGTGATTGCTTACGATAGGTATCTTATTTATCGTGCTGCTGTTTTTAAAGCACAGGTGGAAATGTTAGAAAGGCTTTGGGAACACAGTATTGAGCAATAAATCAAGCAAGAAATAAAGCAATAATTTTCAGTTTTCTTATTCACCATAAACTAAATTACCATGTCAGACGAACGCCAAAATCAGTATTTTAATTTAATTGATGAATTGTTGAGATGTGCTAATGGTCAAGAACCAGAAGTTTTAGAATCTCAACCAGAATTAATTGATTCCGGGTTAATACATACCATGCTACAAGTTGCTACTATGTTTGCTCATGAAGGAAATCAAGATGGCGCTCAGTTTTTATTTTTTATAGCGCGGGAATTAGCTAAACAATTGGGTTTATATCCTGACCTTTCCAATGAGGTTGCAACTCAGGAGTAATAATGCTATTGACTTCTACTGATGCTGGACAAATAGCTGTAGAGTTCCTCTTAGCTGACTGGAACATTTCTGAACATTACAGAGATTGGTTTACTATCATTAACTCACAGTTAGTGGGTGAGTATTGGTATATTGTAGAATTGGGTATTGAAGGTTTCCCTGATAAGTGGTTTATCCAAGTTTATGATACAGGATCTTGTGACCCCAACTATACATTTATGTCTCCTATCTCTGGTTCTGAAGGATATCTGGATTTAAAATATTTGCCGGGTATTCTGGCTGATGTTTTAGTTGCTGAACGTAATTCCCGATAAGTAGCACTCAGCTTTTTTGAAATAATTATAGATGGTCATTATTTAGAGGTGAGACTTGATAAAAGTACACCTCTTTTTATCTGTAAGTCACAATTCGTAATTAAAGATTTTCAATTATGAACTTCTTGAGATTCTCAGTCCTTAATCTCCTAAAAAGTTAATATTTTATTTAGAATAAATGTCAATTTGTCAGGTTTAAATGACAAGATTATGTTATACTAAATGGTAGTTATGGACGCTACATAAAGATCAGTCAAATGATTGCTGAAGATATCCTAGCGCAAGAATTCACAAAAATTGTAGCCCATTATTATCCTCACCTGGGGGAAATATTGGCCAACTGTCATGTGAAAGTTATCACCTCCTTTTGGGGGCGACCTGCTAGAAGATTTCAATATATAGGAATTTATTGTACTGATGACATCATGCCATTAGTACAAGCACACAAACAAATATTGAGGGAAGTGGCAGACAATATGGGACTTATTCAGGTAGTTTGCTTGAATGCTAACAAATTGCTGCGTGATCCACTCTCCAAACTTAGACAGTCTGAACCCCGTCTTTGGTTAGAGTTGCAGTTAGTTTCGGCATAAAATATAGCAAATGAAAACAGGACTTTTCTGCAATTACGAAAATCATCACCAAGATGCTCGTCGCGCCATCTTTGAACAAGTTTTACTGGTAAAACAGGCGGAAAACTTGGGTTTTGAAGAAGCTTGGGTGAGTGAACATCATTTTAATCCATCCAATCTTAGCCCGTCCATGTTGCTGTTAATGGCACATTTGGCAGGTGTTACTTCCACTATTCGTTTAGGAACAGGAGCGGTTTTATTACCGTTTTATAACCCCATTCGGGTGGCGGAAGATATTGCGACATTGGATAATCTTTGTAGTGGTAGATTAGCTTTTGGGGTAGCGAAAGGGGGTCCTTTTCCTCAACAAAATCAACATTTTGGGGTATCAATAAAAGACTCCCGTGGGAGAATGCTGGAAGCGATCGCATTGATTCAAAAGCTATTATATGAAACTGATGTATCATTTAATGGACAATTCTATCAATGTGATAATTTAACAGTTCATCCTCAACCACTACAAAAACCCATTCCTGTGTATATTGCCAGTGGTGATGATGAAGTAATTCGATATGCTGCGGAAAACTCTTTTGGTTTAATGGGGGGTCCACCTTTTGCACTAACCAGATTGAGAAATACAATCAGCAAATATCGAGAAATCAATCATAGTGGTGCAGATAAATTTCTGTTAGCAAGGTTCTTTTTTGTAGCTAAAACCTATGATGAAGCGGTGAGTGAAGCCTTACCATTCATTCAGAAATTTAGCCAAAAAATGATCGCCAATTCCACTCAAATCATGCAGAATAGTCCCCATCCCCAAAAATCCTATGATCCAACAAATATCTGTTATGAAGTAGACTATTTGTTAGAGAATTCGATTATTGGGGATGTTCAAACCTGCCGCGACAGAATCAAAAAATTTCAAGACGAATTAAATCTAGGCACAATAGCACTCAAACCCTCATCCTTATCTCTGCAAAAAAATATTGAGAGTTTGCAGTGCTACAACCAAGAGGTAAGAAATTATGTCTAAACTTCCATTACTTCCTCCTGATGATTTACCTCCAGCAGAGGTGACAAAACAGGACGGAATGTTACAGATGGAATTTGAGCAATCTATTGGTAGATGCTTCTATTACGGTTGCGATCGCATTACCCAAACTCTATTATCTAACTGTCATTGGTATGTTACCAAAAACGGTAATGCCTTAATGTTAATTATTGACGCTCCTGACATAGTATCTTACTGGCATATAGTTAGCAATATTCCCCAATTAGGTAAAAGTTTAGAACGGTTTACCGCAGATTCCAGAATTAGAGCTTATCCACCCTTTGGTAAAGGAAAGCCTTTTGAAATAGGTGTAAATGAAATCTCTGCTTATCGAGATTGGATGTAGTTTAGTAATGGGTAATTGGTAAACATCCATTCACAAATCCAAACTTATCCTATTATCCTATTTTGTGGGATGGGCATCCTGCCTGTCCTTTATCATCCCTATTCTGTCACTTTCCGAGTATTGGTAAACTTCGCCGAATTTATAGACAAATATAGTCATCTCTAGTCATTAATCACACAGAAGTCAGCTAAAATCACTTATACAGCTTTTCTTGTGCAAAGAGAACTGAGCAAGAATTTTGTGCATTATCAGATCTAAGATATGTTAGTATATATGGGCGAATATTTCCAGAAACCAGTTAGTGTATGCAAGTAGTCGAGCGGCATATCATTCAAAGAAATCATCCCCATTATCAGGAGATTGATAAATTGTGTTTTGCTGCCAAAAACCTCTACAATTATGCTAACTTTCACATTCGCCAAAGTTTTATCTTTACTCAAAAATATCTTGACTACAATTGTTTAGCAAAACAATTAAAAGCGACAGAATCATACCGAGTCTTACCAGCGAAAGTTGCCCAACAAGTATTATTAGGATTACATCGCAACTGGTTAAGTTTTTTTGCAGCAATTAAAGCTTATGCAGAAGATAAATCTAAATTTTTAGGTAGACCGAAATTACCCAAATATAAACACAAAGAAAAAGGCAGACATTTATTAGTTTACACAGCCCAAGCAGTGAGTAAACCCAAAATGAAATCTGGGTTGATTCATCTGTCACAAACACAGATTCACATTCCTACAAAAGTAGACTATTGTTATCTCAATCAGGTAAGAATTGTTCCCAAGATTGACCATTATGTAGTAGAAGTTGTCTATGAAAAAGAGGAAACAGATTATGGTTTAGACCCTAATTCCATAGCAGCGATTGATTTAGGAATAGATAATCTAGCAACCTTAACATCAAACCAGCCGGGATTTATACCAGTTCTGGTTTCCGGGCGGATTATCAAATCAATTAATCGTTATTATAATCAAAGAAAAGCCAATTTACAATCTTTACTACCTGCACATCAAAAGACATCTAAACGACTACAAAGTTTAACTAAAAAACGGAATTTTCGAGTAGATGATTATCTGCATAAAGCCAGTCGGTTAATTATTAACCATTTAGTCAAGTGTGGGATTGGGACTTTAGTAATAGGTCAAAATCCCTTGTGGAAACAGAATGGGAATTTGGGCAGTAGAAATAATCAAAACTTTGTTTGTATTCCCCATACTCGATTTGTACAGCAGTTGAGTTATAAAGCGAAATTAGTGGGGATAAATGTATTGGTTTCTGAGGAGTCTTACACTTCTGTAGCTTCTTTTTTAGACCAAGATGTGATTCCTACTTATGGCAAAGTTGACTCGAAAGAAGTTAAATTTAGTGGTCGCAGAATCAAAAGTAAACTTTATAGAGCAGGTAATGGTTTATTGATTCATGCTGATGTCAATGGTAGTTTGAATATTTTACGTAAAGTAGTCCCGACAGCATTTAGTCTAGGGATAGAGGGCGTTGTAGTTCGCCCTGTCGGGGTTATTCCCGGCAAACGAAAGGCATGAGATATTTGTCTATGTTTTTTGGAACTATAATGAATAAAAGAATTAGAAAATAAAACTCTACCGTATCCTTCGTGTCTTCGTGGTTCATTCCTAAGAACTTGGATCAACATTCTTAGCGTACCATTAAGCATACCGCAGAGACGCAGAGAACGTAGAGAAAAAAATTTTATCTTCTTTTCTTCCTTTGCTCCTTTGCGCCTTTGCGTGAGAAAATATGCTTTATTTACATCACACAGTAATTTTAATACTTCCTCTCCTTCGGCTCAAACATATTCACCACCACCGGCATATATTGAATATCAATTCCCCCAGGTGAATAATAAGCCATTGTATGTTTCAAGAAATTACCATCATCCCGATTTGCAAAATCTTCCCGAAAATGTGCGCCTCTACTTTCTTGACGATTTAAAGCAGATGTTAAAATTGTCTGTCCTACCACCATTAAACTTCTTAATTCTAAAGCTTCTACTAATTCTGTATTCCAACAACTGCCTTTATCATCTAAATAAATCTGTGAATATTGTTTTTCTATTTCTCCTATTTTCTCCAACCCTTCACCCATTAATTCTGATGTTCTAAATACTCCACAAAATTGTGTCATTGTGTCTTGAAATTGTTGGCGAATTTGATTAATTCGATATTTTCCACTTTGATCTAATAAACTTTGAACTTCTTGTTTTGCTTCGGTAATATAACTCTGCTCATCCACAGATGGTAATTTGCGGTTTTGCACATATCTGGCTATACTTGCCCCAGTTCGCTTGCCGTAAACAACACATTCCAACAGCGAATTACTACCGAGACGATTTGCACCATGAACGGAAACACAGGCACTTTCTCCAGCTGCAAAAAAGCCTTCCACTAAATTATCTGCACTGCTGCGGACTTGTCCATCAGTAT